>NZ_JCBCDA010000007.1:0-34236 GCF_059865615.1 Petrocella sp.
CAAGACTTGGGTGCTACAAAAGAAGTGGGATGAATGTAATGAATTTTATACTAAATCCAAAGTTACTTGAAACAAAAATAAAGGACGGAGCATGTTTGCTCAATCCTTTACAATACTATCTAATACGAGACCCGTACGTACGGTTCAACGAGAGGGAAGTAATACTGGCTATTATTTCTCTACTCTATTCTTACTAAGCCATTTTGTTAAAAGCTCGATCAACGCTGGATACTTTTCTTGCAGCAGCATTCTTGTGGAATACGCCTTTTGACTCAGCTTTATCGATATAAGAAATTACAACTTTAACTTGAGCTTCTGCCGCGGATTTATCTCCAGCTTCAATTATTGTCTCCAATTTCTTTAGTTCAGTTTTGACGCGTGATTTGACGGATTTATTTCTTGCTGCTTTAAATGCCGCCACTTTGATACGTTTTTTTGCTGATTTAATATTTGCCATGTTTTCACCTCCGACAATCATGATTGTTTACTTATTATGCGGGGAATTTTTTGAAATACGCACAATTAAACATACCTTAACAGTTTAGTTTATAAAGCATCATATGTCAATATTTATTTGTAAATTCAATACTTAATCATAGAAAAAAATATAAGTGCCAAGCAATTGATGAGGGAAAATATACTGAATAATATGGTTAAGGTGTCAAAACTATATAGTTGAACTTTTGCATACAATATATAGTTATGAATGCATCAACGTAATCTATATATTGTATGTAAATTTAGTGAAACTTAGTTTTGACCCTTTAACCATATATAAATTATCTGGATTATCATCACCTTTTTGAGAGTCACTCTTGTCTTTACAGGCTGAGATATGTATAATATAAATAATTGTGAAGAAAAATTCTTAATTTTGTCTAAATTGTCTAAGTTATATTTATGGTGTATCTCTACAGGGATTAATGGCTATTCCAAGTGGAGAAAAGGAGGGTTACTATTGTTTGAGGATATAGTATTTAGCAATGCATATATTGACATTATTGATGATGACAATCAATTCTATATTAGAGTTAAACTGCAGGGTTATTCAATGAGTCAACTGGATGAAGATGTAAAAAAACTGCCGCGATTGAAAGTTAATCAATTTGTGGCTATTCAGTCTGCAATAAAAACTGGGTCTAGTAAAGTATTGCTCCTTGGAATCAAAAAACCTTTAATTGATTTAGAAATCAGTAAAGACCGCTTAGAAGCAAGTATTATAATTAATGCAACCAATGAACAGATAGAAAAAATAGGGATACAAGACTTGATGCAGCAGGTACTTGATATTATGAATCAAGCCGGCATTGTTTATGGATTTGATATTAAAGATATATTAGCCAACATACGGCCTATGGAAAAGTTTGTCGTAGCAAAAGGTTTATTACCGGTAAAGGGTCAAGATGCGATTGTCACATATTATAAAATTGAGGAAGCAAAGCCTGAAATTCACCAAAATGGGGATGTCAATCATTATGAGTTAAACTTAATAAATAAGGTAAATCGAGGAGACTGGCTTGGTGAACGCATTGAACCAAAAGAAGGTGTGGATGGTAAGACGATTATGGGCGAGCCTATTCCGGCACTTAAAGGTAATCAAGAACCCTTAAAGTATGATAAAAAAACCATAGTTGAGTCCTATGATCCGGAAATGGATTTAACAGTTCTTCGTGCATCAACAACCGGTGCAGTAATTATTGAAAATGACATCATCAGTGTTTGTAACTATCTTGAGATACAAGGCAAAGTTTCTTTTAAAACAGGCAATGTCGATTTTGATGGATTTGTTGACATTAGAGATGTAGTAGAAGATAACTTCTCTGTATTGGCAAATCAAGACATTCAGATTATGGGCGACATGGGCATTGGTGGTGTTAATCAGATTGAAAGCAAAGAAGGCAGTATTTATATTAGAGGTGGTATTGCTGGAAAAGGTAAAGCTAAGATTATATGCGAAGGCGATTTGTATACAAAATTTGCTACAGATTGTGATATAGAAAGTGGTGGTACTGTACATATTGGGTTTTATGCAATCAATGCCAATATCAAGGCTAAGGAAGTCATCTTTGATTCATATAACAGTAAAGTCATTGGAGGTTCCATAGAAGCCCAAGTTAGGGTACAAGTTGGTACAGTAGGTAATAAGATGGATACCCCCACCTTCATTCATGTACTCGGTTTTACAAGAGAAAAGGTAAAAGATGAGTACGATTTTATCAATAAAACAATTGAACGGGTAAAAGAAAAAATCAATCTATTAAAACAAAAGAAATCCTTACTTGAGATGGTAGCTGCCTCTGACGTTGACAAGAGAAAAGAGCTGGATAAAGTTAATGAAGAGTATGGCTATTTTAGGAAGAATCTTAAAATGCTTTATGCAAGTCAGAAAAAAACCATCTCATATCTTAGAGCAAAAGGCGAAGGTGAAGTGGTGATTACTCATGGCATCTACGCAAAAGTTCAAATCAAAATCAAGGATGATGTTTTGTGGCACACAGAAGTGGATCAAAGTCCGGTAACCTATTATACGGATGGCAGAAATATATTGAAGGCATAGGAGGGTAGACATGATAGAAAAAAAGAATGATACGATGATATATAGGCTAAAAGGTCTTATCCATGCTATAGAATTTTTTTCACAAAGATTCGATGCTCAACAGATCACACATCATGTAGTAGATTTTATTGATGAGCTAATTGTATTGGACCAAGTGGTAGTTTTTGCTAAAGAGGATCATGTCTATAAGCCAGTTCGACAAACCGGTTATCATAACTACGATTATAATTTTGAAGTGAAGCCGGATTATGAGGACATCGTTGTACTACATGCAGGTTTATTCTCAAGAGAAGATATAAAAAGATTCCTGCCAAAAGAAGTATCCGAATATTTTCCTTGTGCTTTTGGTATTCCCTTGATTATGGATAAGAAGATGTTTGGATTTGTCCTTATAAACAGAAATGAAGACAAAAAACCTTTTGACTCAGAAGACGAAATTATTGCAGTCGCATTAATGAACCTCTTTTATATTGCACTAACAAACTTTGAATCATATGATGCCTTGATTAAAACAAAAAAAAGATTGGATGAGAAGATTTTTAATTTATTTGCTATTCATCAATCTTCAAAAATACTTATGAGTACGCTTGAAATCCATTCAATGTGCGAATTATCAACCAGTGTTTTTAGTGAGCTGACACAGAGCTCAATCACTTCCATCTTTCTATTCAATCATGATTCTAAGGCCTTTGAAATGATGGCCTATCAAAATGTTTATGAACTTAGAGGTGAACTTAATATACAGATATACACTAATGATAATATTAATACCCTTAGTGAGAAAGAATACTTCTATCTTGAAAATGATGATGATCTAAAAAAAATACAATCGGTTTTCTTTAACGATGAAGAGTTGGTCAAAGCTTTAAGACCTATTTATATTGTGCCGATTGTCAAGAATGAAGATGTGCTTGGTTTTATAACTTTAGCACGTAGAGTCAATGATATGTCTTATAATGATAGTAATATGGAGTTGATTCATAGCCTAGCATCATCCTTATACATATCTATTACCAATGCCATCTATGTTAAAACCATTCATGAACAAAAAAAGACCATCGATTCCAAATTAAACCGATTGATGAATATGAACTTAATGATTAAGAATATTAATTCCTCGTCGGACTTGAATCATCTATTTGAAATTACAAAAGCCACTTTGGAGTGGTCCCATAATGTTACCAGTGCAATTCTTACAGCTTATGATCAAGAAAATGATGTCTTTATAATCAAGGAGCGGATTGGGTGTCAATCTTTGGGAGAGACACAAGCTTTCACAGAAGTTGCAGAATCTTTAAAGAAAGGACATATGGTCGTAGCCAGTAGTATGCATGAAGTTGAGGACCTACTTGGCCATAAAGTGGTTAATGAGATAAATGGTGAATTTGCTGGGGCCCTCTTGGTACCCGTTTATTTAGACAAATTTGAACTGGAGCTTCTTGGTTTTATAGGCATTTTTGATATAAAAGATATGCTACTAACAGACCTTGAAAATCAGCTTATCTATGAATCTATTGCTAATGCCATAGCGCCTTCTTGGTATCATTTAAAACAACTGGAGAAAATCAAAAACACTTATGAAGTTAATACAGAAGTATTGTTTATAGAAAAACTATCTGAAGAAATAGAAGATTGTGGGGAATATGATTTGGAGCTTCATGTCTTTCAAATTAATTTTGCGGCCAAGCATTTTCTGGAGAAAAGTGATCTTTTTCATGATTTTATTCAGTATTTTGATAAAGCTTTTAAGATTGATAATAGGCATTTGGTCATTATATCCCCAAGGGAAGAAGATGCGATCTACATACAGGATAAATTAGATCAAAGACACAATATGAAGCACTTAAAGTATGGAGAAGATTTTGAAGATTTTGACTCTTTTTTAGAAGTGTTGGAAGCTCATTGATTTGGATAGACCATATCTATGGGATGAAATCGTATACTCCATATGATGAGCTAAGGATAGTGAATAATGCCCAGGTTAGCCAATACCAACCATGAAGTTCCTGGATTCACCTTTAAAACCGCATTCATTCTATTCCCTAGCTTGTATGTAGTAAAAAGAAAATCTACTCCATTTAAATAAGTCTCTAAGCTTTTTGAACTTAGAGACTTGGTTGACTTATTAATATAGGATAACCCCAAAATTTGACAAAGAACCTTTACTTCAAAGGTTTAATAACATCAAACCCAGTGAATGGTCTTAAGGCTTCAGGTATAACAACACTACCGTCAGCTTGTTGGTGTTGTTCTAGTATTGCAGGAATCAAACGGCTTGTAGCAAGTCCGGAAGCGTTTAGCGTATGTAAATAAGCCGTTTTCTTATCATCCGCTTTTCGGTACTTCATATTACCCCGTCTTGCTTGATATTCACCAGCATTTGAAGCGGAGCTAACTTCTTTATATACGTCCATACTGTCAATCCATACTTCAATATCATAAGTTTTAATCATAGAAGCGCTACAGTCACCGGCGGCTAATTTACTGAGTTGATAGTGTAAACCTAGTTTCTGAACCAGATTTTCGGCCTTGCCAACCAATTCTTGTAAACCGGCTTCAGATTGATCTGGCGTAGCGAATTGAAACATTTCTACTTTGTTAAATTGATGACCGCGAATCATACCCCGTTCTTCAGATCTGTAACTACCGGCTTCTTTTCTATAACATGGTGTATAAGAAAAATATTTTTTTGGTAGATCTTCTTCACTCAATATTTCGCCGCGATGAAAATTAATGAGGGCTGTCTCAGCTGTGGGGAGCAAAAACTGAACATAGCCTTTATTTTCCTGCTCAAGTTTAAAGACATCATCTTCAAATTTGGGAAACTGACCGGCTGTAAAACCGGACTCGTAGGTTAATATATGGGGTGGTAGGATAAATTCATAGCCATCTTTTAGATGTTCTTGGATGAAAAAGTTGAGAAGTGCCCATTCCAAGATAGCACCGGTACCTTTATAGATCCAGAAGCCATTACCACCTAGCTTCGCACCTCTTTCATAATCAATAAGCCCCAAAGATTCAGCAAGCTCAACATGGTCTTTTGGTTTGAAATCATAGGTTCTTTTTTCGCCAAATACATGGATGATTTCATTATTTTCTTTGTCGCCGGACACCACATCTTCAGCTGGCATATTAGGAAGTGTAGAGACAAAGCCAAAAATCTTATGATCAATATCCTTGAGTTTTTCATCAGCTTTAGCAATTTCTTCTTTTAAGGAGCTCATTTCTTCAATGATTGAAGAAACATCCTTGCCTTCTTTTTTCATCACAGGTACTTCTTTTGAAGCGGCATTTCTTTTAGCCTTTAATACTTCAACAAAACCGATAATTTCCTTACGCTCTTTATCCCAATTCATAAGTTCTGTAAAGTCCACATCATAATTTCTTTTGGCCAGAGCTTTTTTTACGACCTCTGGATTTGTCCTAATCAAATTGATATCTAACATTGTTTTCATCCTTTCAAGGGCTTATTTATTATACTAACCCAATCTTAGTACTTTAAGATATGATCATTGTATATATCTGACACTTAAACCATTTCTATTTATATTAAGGGAAGGGCCGGTAAATGTCAAGAATTTGACAATTAATATATGGTTAAGGTCGGGTAAATACAATGGTTTGTTCATCGGATAAATCAAGATTATAGTGATAACCTTCAAAAGATAAAGTTTTAATCTGATCCGGTTCAGATATTTGATTTTTGATCATTAAATTAAGGATTCTCCCCCTAGCCATTTTTGAATAGGTGGCAATATTTTTATACTGGTTGTTCTTTTTCTCCAGAAACCTAAGGATTATTTTATTAGAAGGAAGTAACTTACTATATTCATTGGAGGTCAGATCTATTAATAAGGGTTCATTATGAAAGTAGTGTGTCATAGGTTTTTTCCAATACTTATAAAGAGAAGTTTTCATTAATGGCATCTTCATATCCAGGCGATAAGGTTTTATACCATCTAGAGGCTTTAAGGCACCGTACATTGCAGATAGAATGACTAAATGATTATTCATATACCTAATCTGTTCATGGTTATAGGTATCAAGGTCAAGATATTTATATACAAGACCTGTATAAGTATGGATAGCGGGGTTGGGATTGGCAATATCAAAAGTTTTAATATTTGCAAAGGTTTGCTCTAACAGTTCACCATCTATATCCATTAAACGACCTAAAGCATTTTTGGAAAGCTTTTTTAATCTTTGATTGAGATGATATGCTTCTTTATAAAAGACAGGTTCGTGGACTGCCTTTTCATAAATAGAATCATGTTTTTGACTTTTACTTGGCGAGAGGATGATTTTCATAGTTGCCTCCATATCTATAGCTTTTTAGGGATAATTCAAGTGTACTCGAATAATGGTATTTGTCAATTGATATCGATGGTTAAATAGTCATTGTATAACTAAAGGCCCTATGCTATAATAATCAATTGATGTGAGGATGATGTAACTTATCTTCATAAACATTGAAAGATGACATGTATCATAAGGATATAAGAACCTTACTTTGGAAAGGAAGAATATTGTGGCAGATATCGAACAAAAAAACATTAGAAATTTCTCAATTATTGCCCATATAGATCACGGGAAATCAACCTTGGCGGATCGGATTATTCAAAAAACAGGACTATTAACCGACAGGGAAATGTCTGAGCAAGTGCTGGATAATATGGATTTAGAGAGAGAACGCGGTATTACCATCAAAGCACAGGCTGTTCGATTGGTATACAAAGCCAATAACGGTGAAGAGTATGTTTTCAATCTTATTGATACGCCGGGACATGTGGATTTCAATTATGAAGTATCTAGATCTCTAGCGGCTTGTGAGGGGGCTATTCTCGTCGTGGATGCAGCCCAGGGCATTGAAGCCCAAACTCTTGCCAATGTATATTTAGCTCTGGAACATGACCTTGAGATCTTACCGGTTATAAATAAAATAGATTTACCCAGTGCAGATCCTCAAAGAGTCATACAGGAAGTAGAGGACATCATTGGTCTTGAAGCAGCTCATGCTCCTCTTATATCTGCAAAGGACGGCATTAACATAGAAGAAGTTCTTGAAATGATTATTACAACAATTCCAGCTCCGACGGTAGTTGAAAATCAGCCACTAAGAGCTTTGGTTTTTGATTCAAAATATGACCCATACCGTGGTGTTATAATTTTCTGTAGGATCAAAGACGGCACGGTGAAAAAGGGTGAGAAAATTAAAATGATGTCATCTGGAAAAACCTTCGAAGTCATTGAAGTGGGGTACTTTGGCCCTGGGGTATTTATACCCTGTGAAGAACTCAAAGAAGGTTATGTTGGCTATATCAGTGCAGGTATAAAAGATGTTCAAGATACAAGGGTAGGGGACACTGTGACAAAAGTATCCAATCCGGCAAAGGAAGCACTACCCGGATATAAAAAAGTAAACTCCATGGTATATTGCGGCATCTACCCTGTAGATGGGTCCAAATACCAAGACCTAAGAGACGCTTTAGATAAGCTGAAGCTAAATGATGCAGCCCTTCATTTTGAGCCAGAGACGTCATTGGCATTAGGATTTGGCTTTAGATGTGGTTTTTTAGGATTGCTCCATTTAGAGATTATTCAAGAGCGCATTGAACGCGAATTTAACATGGATGTCATCACAACGGCACCAAGTGTTATCTATAAAGTACATAAAACCGACGGAACGGTTATTGATCTTGCCAACCCTGCGGATATGCCGGATCTTTCAGTCGTTAGGATGATGGAGGAACCGATTGTAAAAGCGCAAATCATGGTGCCTTCAGAGTATATCGGCTCCATCATGGAACTGTGTCAGGACCGACGTGGCGAGTACTTGGGTATGGAATATATTGAAGATACCAGAACCCAGCTTATGTACGAACTGCCCTTAAATGAAATTATATATGATTTTTTTGATGCTTTAAAATCCAGAACCAGAGGTTATGCATCCTTTGACTATGAATTAATTGGCTACAAAGAATCAAAATTGGTTAAGCTTGATATATTACTGAACAAAGAAGTTGTTGATGCGCTTTCCTTTATCGTTCATGAGGAAAAAGCTTATGAAAGAGGCAAAAAAATTGCAGATAAACTTAAAGATGAGATACCAAGGCATCAATTTGAAATACCAATACAAGCAGCTATAGGAAACAAGGTGATTGCAAGGTCTACTATTAAGGCGATGCGTAAAGATGTCTTGGCAAAATGCTATGGTGGGGATATATCCAGAAAAAGGAAACTATTAGAAAAGCAAAAAGCCGGTAAGAAAAGAATGCGTCAGGTAGGTAATGTAGAAGTCCCTCAAGACGCGTTTATGAGTATACTAAAGCTGGATGAATAAGGTGTTGACATGAAAAAAATGGGTCTATATATTCATATACCATTTTGTGTGAAAAAATGCGACTATTGTGATTTTTTGTCCTTTGATCATACAGACTTTTTCTTACGTGATGCTTATGTCGATGCATTAGTAGCTGAAATCTTAGCCATGAAAAGTCAAAACATATCCAAAAAGCTATCAACGATCTATATAGGTGGTGGCACACCTTCTATTTTGTCAGCAGAACAATTTAGTAGAATCATAAAAGCGGTTTATGGTGTATTTGAATGGTCGGAAGATGGAGAGTTCACGATTGAGGTGAACCCAGGTATGGTAGATGCACTTAAGGTAAAGGCCTACTTAGATGCAGGGGTTAACCGCGTTAGTATGGGGCTACAATCCGATGAAGCAAAGATGCTAAAGACACTTGGTAGAATACATGACTACCAGCTTTTCTTAGAATCCTATGAAATGATACGGGCCATAGGCATTGATAATATAAGTATAGACCTTATGTTTGGTCTTCCCGGTCAAACGTTCAATTCATTTAAAGCAACCTTGGAAAAAATCATAGAACTAAAGCCAGAGCACCTATCATTATATGGTCTAATCATTGAACCTGGGACGGTTTTTGAAAGCCAAAATGAAAAAGGACTTTTAAATCTGCCCAGTGAAGATGAAGAACGCCAGATGTATTGGTGGGCTCACGATACTCTACTGGATTGGGGTTATGAGCATTACGAGATTTCTAGTTATGGTAAGGTCGGTAGAATAGGTAGACATAATCGTTCCTATTGGACGTTAGACCCTTATCTGGGTGTTGGTCTTGGAGCAGCTTCATATTTGAATCATAACCGTTATAAGAATATAGAAGATCTTAATCGTTATATTGAAAAAAGCTATCAAATAAATGATATACGTGAATTGGAACAAACAGGCAATACGATCAATCGATTAGAAGAATGGTTTTTTCTGGGACTAAGACAATTAAAAGGCGTTAACCTTATAGAACTAAAGCATGAGTTTGGAGAAAGTCTATTAATAGCTTATCAAGGGATTATAAAGCGATTAATCAAAGAAGAAATGCTTGTAGAAGAAGACGGATGGGTTCGATTTACCAGAAGAGGCTTGGATCTTAGCAATTATGTATTAGCACAGTTTATAAACTTTTAATAGTTTTTTGAGGATAACGTATTGACAAACCTTGAAAAAAATAATATCATTAACTCAGATGTTAGCACTCCACACAATTGAGTGCTAACAATGCGAGAGGTGATGATGGCATGGAACTTAACGAAAGAAAACTTAAAATACTAGAGGCAATCATTTCCAATTATTTAGATACAGCAGAACCAGTGGGGTCCAGAACCATATCCAAGAATTATGATTTGGGTATATCCCCAGCGACCATAAGGAATGAAATGTCTGACTTAGAAGAACTTGGGTTTATCATGCAACCTCACACTTCAGCTGGAAGGATACCTTCCGATAAAGGCTACCGTCTTTATGTAGATATGATTTTAAGTGCCAAGTATGACAGCCCCAAGCATTTATCTTATGTTGAAGCACTACTAAACAAGGCAGGACGTATCGAAACCCTGTTACAGGATATCGTTTCCGTATTAGCAAAAGAGACCAATTTAACGGCCATTGTTTCCACACCTCAGTATTCAAAATGTAAAATCAAAAACATTCAATTAATTGAACTTGAATCTCAGAAAGTATTAGCGGTTATTGTTACAGATGGCAATATGGCCAATAACTATGTACTGGAAATTAATGAAGATATGGATCAACGGATGTTAAACAAGCTCTCATTTATTTTGAATAATCAGCTTCATGGACTTAATGTTGAAGAAATCAATCTACCATTAATTGAAAAGATCAAGGCCTTTGCGAGTAATCAGGATGAAATTATCGGAAAAGTTTTGGAAGTTGTTTTTCAAGCGGTGCACAATAGTGAAAATACAGAGATTTACACATCCGGCGCTATTAATATGTTAAGATTACCGGAATTTAGCGATCTTGAGAAAGCCACTTCAATAATGGAAACACTGGACAAAAAGGACTATATAAGGCAGTTGCTCTTAAAGGATTTTAATGGTGAAAGTATTGAAACCGATGGTGTGAAGATTAAGATTGGATCGGAAAACAACAACGAAGATATGAAGGATTGTAGCTTAATTACAACAACTTATCACGTTGGTGGAAAACCATTGGGTGTGATTGGGTTAATTGGGCCTAAGAGGATGGACTATCAAAGTGCCATACTATCTCTAAAGTGTTTGATTAAAGAAATAGAAAAAAGGATGAATGATTCATAGTCACCTAAAGAAAGGATGTATCGTTTTGATAAATGATAAGGATAAGAAAGACGAAGAAGTCTTGCAGGAAGAAAAAGAGAGCATGATTTCTGATGAGGAAACAGAAGTAATGGATCAAGTTGAGGATGTTGAAGTTGTGACAGAAACGGAAACAGAAACCATAGAGGTTGTATCTCTTGACAAACAACTGGAACAAAAGGAAACAGAATTAAAGGAGCAAGTCGATCGTCATCATAGGACTTTAGCTGAATTTGATAATTTCAGAAAAAGAACTTTAAAAGAAAAAGATCAAATGTATGAAAAAGGTGCTAAGGAAATACTAGAAGTCTTATTGCCCATTGTCGACAATTTTGAAAGGGCATTTGATGCAGTAACGGATGAACATAAGGAAGATTCATTTGTTAAAGGCATTAATATGATTTACAAACAACTTGTAGCAGCACTAAAAGAAGTAGGCGTTGAAGAAATTGAAGCATTGGACCAGGTTTTTGATCCACACTTGCATCATGCCGTACAGCATGAAACCTCAGAAGAACATGAGGAAAGTATTGTGGTAGCCGTATATCAAAAAGGCTATAAATATAAAGACGCTGTGTTAAGATACAGCATGGTCAAAGTCGTTAATTAAGGTTAAAGTATCAACGTAATCTATACGTTGGATGCAGTTAGTAAAACTTAGTTTAGATACTTTAACCAGTAAAGCGTCACCGTAACCCATATAAAAACAACAATCATGACCAATAACAATATAAATAATAAGGAGGCATTACAATGGGTAAAATAATAGGAATAGATTTAGGAACAACCAATTCATGTGTATCTGTAATGGAAGGTGGAAAACCTGTCGTTATAGCTAATGCAGAGGGGTCGAGAACAACCCCTTCAGTTGTAGCTTTTACAAAAACAGGTGAAAGAGTTGTAGGCGAACCAGCGAAAAGACAAGCCATCACCAATCCTGACAAAACCATCATATCTATTAAAAGAGAGATGGGGACAGATCATAAAGTTGCAATAGATGATAAAAAATATTCACCCCAAGAAATATCTGCTATGATCTTGCAAAAACTTAAGGCGGACGCAGAAGCCTATCTTGGTGAGCCTGTTACAGAGGCCGTTATTACTGTACCGGCTTATTTCAATGATAGTCAACGACAAGCAACAAAGGATGCAGGTAAAATTGCCGGTCTAGATGTAAAGAGAATTATTAATGAGCCTACAGCTGCAGCACTTGCTTATGGACTTGATAATGAACATGAGCAAAAAATTATGGTGTTTGACTTAGGTGGCGGTACCTTTGACGTATCCCTAATAGAAATTGGTGATGGTGTCTTAGAAGTTCTTGCAACAAGTGGTAACAACCATCTTGGTGGTGATGATTTTGATAGCCGTGTTATTAAATACCTTGTATCCGAATTTAAAAATGCAGAAGGCGTTGATTTATCCAATGATAAAATGGCGATGCAACGTTTGAAAGAAGCAGCAGAAAAAGCTAAAATAGAACTTTCATCAAGTACAACATCTAATATTAACTTGCCTTTTATTACTGCAACTCAAGAAGGACCAAAGCATTTGGACGTAACGTTAACAAGAGCAAAATTCGACGAATTAACCGATGATTTGGTTAAGTCAACCTTAAATCCTGTTAAGCAGGCGTTAAAAGATGCAGGTATTGACGTAGGAGAACTTGACAAGATTCTCTTGGTTGGTGGATCAACAAGAGTTCCGGCCGTTCAAGAAGCCGTAAAAAGCCTTACAGGCAAAGATGCGTTTAAAGGTATCAACCCAGATGAGTGTGTTGCCGTTGGTGCAGGTATACAAGGTGGTAAGCTTGCAGGAGATGCAGGTGCAGGTAACATTCTATTACTGGACGTTACACCTTTATCCCTTGGCATTGAAACACTTGGTGGTGTTGCAACCAAATTAATCGAAAGAAACACAACAATACCAACAAAAAAAAGCCAAGTTTTCTCCACTGCTGAAGACAATCAACCTGCTGTTGATATTCATGTTGTACAAGGTGAAAGAGAATTTGCTCGTGACAATAAAACACTGGGTAACTTTAAGTTAGATGGTATACCGGCAGCCAGACGTGGTGTACCACAGATTGAAGTAACTTTTGACATTGATGCAAATGGTATCGTCAAGGTATTAGCGAAAGATCTTGGTACAGGTAAAGAACAACATATTACCATTACAGCAAGCACCAATCTTTCAGATGATGAAATCAACCGTGCTGTAGAAGAAGCTAAGGCACATGAAGCTCAAGATAAGAAAAAGAAAGAAGCCATTGATACACGTAATGAAGCGGATTCATTGGTATTCCAGACAGAAAAATCTCTTGAAGAAATCAAAGATCAAATTGATGCAAGTGATAAAGAAAGACTTGAAGGCGAAGTGAAAAAGTTAAAAGATATTTTGGAGAAGACAAAAGTAGAAACAATGAGTGATGGTGATGTGGAAGAAATCAAAGCTGCAAAAGAAGCACTAACAGCAGTATTCCAAGAAGTATCACAAAAGATGTATGAGAAATCAGCAGCAGCCGGGGCTAATCCAGAAGGTGAGCCACAAGGTGAAGCAAATACCGAAGAAGAATTCATTGATGCGGATTTCAAAGAAGAATAGATTTTCTGCTTTGTATGTGTGAAGCCTAGGCAATAAAAATAATTGTTCTATACGAGGACCGTACCAAGCGGTACGGTCCTTATTAATGAAAATATTCATAGAAGTGGGTTCTATGTCTTATAATTAACCTGCCTCTATGAATGTTCTTCATGATAGCATAATCTATTTATAAAAACGGTCATTGTTAAAGGGCTGTCTTTGTTGTATAATAGGTTCTGCTGATTTTGTTGTTCAAAGACAAGGCACCATACATTATTATTTTTATTTTCGTGCCTATGAATTATAGATGTAACCGTTGTTGGAATAAGTTGATTGAGGTGATCAAATGTCAGATAAAAGAGACTATTATGAAGTGTTAGGTGTAAGCAGACAAGCCAGTGGACCGGAGATCAAAAAAGCCTATCGTAATCTTGCTAAACAGTATCATCCGGATATGAATCATAACAGTGAAGAGATAGAGCAAAAATTTAAAGAAGCAACTGAAGCCTATGAAATACTCAGTGATGATACCAAAAGACAACAGTATGATCAGTTTGGTCATGCAGCGTTCACCCAAGGGAGTGGCGGTGGTTATGGCGGGTTCGGTGATATGGGCGACATGTTTGGTGATATTTTCGGTGATTTTTTTGGTGGTGGTTCTAGACGACGGGCCAATGCACCTCAAAAGGGTGATAACATTCAAGCACGTATCAATTTAGAATTCGAGGAAGCCATTTTCGGTGTTGAAAAAGAGATATTTGTAACTGTCTCAGAACCTTGTGATACCTGCGATGGTAGTGGGGCAAAACCGGGCACTTCAAAAGAAACCTGTACGACCTGTGCAGGCCAAGGCCAGGTAAGGTACAATCAACAAACCTTATTCGGTACAGTTCAAAGTGTTCGCACCTGTCACCAATGTGGTGGATCAGGACAAATGATTAAAGAAAAATGTACAGACTGTCATGGTATTGGTCTTAAAAAACAAAATAAAAAATTATCCGTTACCATACCGGCAGGTATTGATCATGGCCAGAGTATGCGTCTTAGAGGCAAAGGTGAACCAGGTATCAATGGCGGACCTAAAGGCGATGTTATACTACAGGTCTATGTTAAACCGCATACAGTATTAGAAAGACGTGGCGAGGATATTTTCTATGAACTTCCGATTAGTTTTTCTCAAGCAGCTCTTGGAACAGAAGTCTCAGTCCCAACCATAGACGGTAATGTTACTTACGAAATAAAAGCAGGTACACAAACCAATACAAAATTCAGACTAAAAGGTAAAGGCGTTCCCCATCTTAATAATACAAAAATAAGAGGCGACCAATATGTCACAGTTACGGTCATGACTCCAAAAAGCCTTAGTGATGAAGAACGAGAGCTATTCATTCAGTTGGCAGAACTGGCCGGTGAAACCGTTGATGAAGGTAAAAAAAAGAAAGGTATTTTTAATAAGATAAAAGATACCTTGGAGAAATAGAGGTTAAGATGAAGTGGACAAAATTAAAGATTCATGTGCTACCTCTTGCAGTAGATGCAGTTAGTAATATGCTTTTTGACTTAGGGTTAGAAGGTTTAGAGATCGAAGATCAATATTTATCGGAATCGGACAAAGAAGCCATGTTTGCTAACTTTGTAGTGGATACTTTGGTACCACTTGAAACGTGTCGCGTTGTCGTTTATTTAGATGAAAATCAAGATGTCGATCTTTATAGAATAGATATAGAAAAGGGTTTAAACGACTTAAGAGCTTTTTTGGAAATAGGTTCAGGCAAAATCATATTGGAAATTATGCCGGAGGAAGATTATGAAAACAAATGGAAAACTTTTTATAAGCCTTTTAGAGTAGGAGACCATATGGTCATTACGCCTATTTGGGAAAAACCGGATTTGATAGAAGGGGATATGGTCATAGCCATAGACCCGGGGATGGCCTTTGGATCCGGTACCCATGAAACCACCTATCTTTGTATTGAACTCCTTCAAGAGTGTAATCACGACCTTGGAGAGGTGGCTGACATTGGTTGTGGAAGTGGCATACTGGCTATAGCAGCTGTTAGACTTGGAGCCGAATCGGCTATTGGTGTGGATATTGACGAGAATGCTGTTAAAATAGCAAAAGAAAATGTCAAACACAACGCTTTAGAAGATAGAGTGACGATTTGTAAAGGTGATCTTTTAGAACGCATTCAGTCACCAGTGAACACAGTGGTAGCCAATATCTTAGCAGAGGTTATAATAGACATCACGAAAGATGTAAAAAAAATACTACATAGCTCAGGGATTTTAATTGCTTCAGGGATATTGATTGAGAAAGAAAAAGAAGTCACAGACGTTTTAGTCACAGAAGGTTTCACTATAGTGGACGTACGTAAAAAAGGTGAATGGGTAGCAATTAAGGCGCGTCTATAAGGAGATATATGTATCGATTTTTTGTAGAACCAAGTCAGGTAAAAGATAATAGTATCCTCATAGAAGGTTCAAATATGAACCACATGAAGCATGTGTTGCGAATGCGTGTCGGAGAGGTTGTGACAATTAGTGATGGACAACAAAAGGACTATCGTTGTATAATAAAAACAATTATGGAGGATAAAATTTTACTAGACATTGAAACTGTGGTCCCAACAACCAATGAATTGTTAAGTAAAATCTATCTGTTTCAGGGTATACCTAAAAAAGACAAAATGGAATGGATTATTCAAAAAAACATTGAATTAGGTGTATGCGAAATTATTCCGGTTAAAATGAAACGTTGTGTTGTCAAGCTGGATGTCAAAACGGCCACCAAAAAGGTTGAACGATGGAATGGCATTGCAGAAGCTGCAGCCAAACAGTCTAAGAGAAGCATCATACCCATTGTTTGGTCACCTATAGGTTTTAATGGCATGATGGAACAATTAAAGGCGATGGATCTCGTACTGGTGCCTTATGAAAATGCAGAAGGCATGACGTATACTCGAACTGTACTTGGACAACTAAAAGGTGCAAAAAACATCGGAATAGTAATTGGACCTGAAGGCGGTTTTGAGCAAGAAGAAATCAACTATTTAATGGCCACAAAAGCAAAAATCATATCATTAGGACGACGTATTTTGCGCACAGAAACAGCGGGCATGACCTTACTTGCTAATCTAATGATACAAATCGAGGAGGATAATGATGGCAACTAGAGTTTTAGTCGTAGATGATGCAGTATTTATGAGAACAGTACTCAAAAAAATGTTGATTGAAGATGGGTATGAAGTTTGTGGTGAAGCCGGTAATGGACTTGAAGCCATTAAGCTTGCCAAAGAACTGACACCGGACGTTGTGACATTAGATATTACAATGCCTGAGATGGATGGCGTTACTGCATTACCAAAAATCATGGAAGTATCACCCAACTCAAAAGTTATCATGTGTTCAGCCATGGGACAACAGCCTATGGTTGTGGAAGCCATAAAAAACGGAGCAAAAGATTTTATTGTTAAACCTTTTCAAAAGGCACGGGTTGTGCAAGCTATCGAAAACGTCATGAGTAAATAAACATTCGATTGTATAATAAAAGAGAGGTAGGGCGACCTGCCTTTTTTGTTCTTCTCTAGGAAAGGCATACTCTAGCATTCAGCTTTAAAACATAGCTGAATGCGTCAAGGTCCTTTCCTTTCGAACCGTTCAGAAATATGAGCAGAGCTCATAACGAAGCTTAGCTTCATTTCTTGTGTTTTTAAGGAAATATCTAAGGAGATAAAATGGAAATATATTTTGATAATGCAGCTACCACGAAGGTATCTGATGATGTGGCACAAGCTATGTTAAGTATGCTAACTACGAATTTTGGCAACCCTTCATCCTTACATCAAAAGGGATTTGAAGCCGAAAAAGCTATTGAAAACAGTAGGCAGATACTTGCCCAAGCTTTAAAAGTTCAAAAAAAAGAGATTTACTTTACATCCGGTGGAACAGAAGCGAACAATATTGCCATAACTGGCGTAGCAACAGCCCATACAAGAGGTGGTAAACATATATTGGTATCCTCTATCGAGCACCCATCTGTTAAGGAAACAGTTCGGTACCTTCATAAGATAGGGTATGAGGTTGAACCCATTCCAACAGATGGTATGGGTTATGTTCAAATAGAAGCCCTAGAAGCGTTAGTAAGGCAAGATACTTTAATGGTATCCATTATGTACGTGAACAATGAAATCGGTACAATACAAGACATGGCGCTCATTGGGAAACTGATTAAATCAATAAATCCAAATACCTTCTTCCATGTGGATGCCATTCAGGCTTTTGGCAAATATGTCTTAAGACCGAAGAAGGACCAAATAGATCTATTGACCATAAGTGGCCATAAGCTTCATGGGCCTAAAGGCATCGGTGCCCTATACATAAAAGAAGGCACTAAAATAGTACCCTTATTTTATGGCGGTAGTCAAGAAAGTGGTATACGGTCTGGTACAGAAAACGTACCAGGAATTATTGGTCTTGGTGTGGCAACAGAAGTAGCCTATGTACAACTTCTTGAGAACAGAACCTATATAGAGGCCATAAAAGAGCATATGATTACAAGACTAAGGGAAGATGTGCCTGACATCTCCTTTAACGGAGACATAGAAAAAGGCGCATATCATATATTAAACATAGGCGTATCCGGTGTGAAAAGTGAAGTGTTGCTTCATGCATTAGAAGAACTTCAGATATACATATCGACAGGATCAGCTTGTTCTTCAAAAAAGAAAAATCATAGCATGACGCTTTCGGCACTGAATTTGTCTGCTGATGAAAAAGATCATGCTATACGACTGAGCTTTTCCAAGTACAACACACAAGAAGAAGTTGATCAATTTATAGAACAGCTAAATAAGCTGTTACCTATACTTAGAAGATTTAAAAGAAAGTAGGAAAAGTATGAAGCAAGGATACTTAATAAAATACGGTGAACTGGCCCTCAAGGGAAAAAATAGATATATATTTGAAAATGCATTGGCCAAACATATTCGAGATGCAATCAAGCCTTTTGGTGAATTTGAAGTGGTTAAAGAGCAGGGACGTATTATATGCGAACCCCTTTCGGATGTAGATGATGAAGCCGTCATGAACCGTATACAAATGATTTTCGGTATCATCGGTATTTGTCCGGTTTATATTTTAGAAGACAATAGTATGGAAAATATAAGAAATCAAGCGGTCGCTTTTTTGAAGCAACACTATGACCAACATGATTTTACTTTTAAAGTAGAAGCAAGACGAGCTGACAAAAAATACCCATTGAACTCTATGGAGATCTCTAGAGACATCGGTGGTGTGTTATTGAATGCTTTTAATCAGTTAAGTGTAGATGTTCATAAGCCTGAAGTACGAGTGAATGTAGAAATCAGAAACAAATCCTATATTTTCTCAAAACAAATTAAGGGTCTAGGAGGTATGCCTGTAGGTACAAATGGCAAAGCCATGCTGATGCTTTCAGGCGGTATTGACAGCCCAGTTGCAGGCTATATGGTTGCTAAGCGTGGCGTTCACTTTGATGCGGTTTATTATCATTCCCATCCTTATACCAGCGAACGTGCCAAGCAAAAAGTTATTGATTTGGGTAAAATTGTTGCCAGATATAATGGTAGCTTTAACCTATATGTGGTACCTTTTACTGAGATTCAGTTAGAAATTTATGAGAAATGTCCTCACGAACAACTTACCATCATCATGCGCCGATACATGATGATTATAGCAGAACGTATTGCAAGGGAGAAAAATTGCTTAGCCCTGATTACCGGTGAGAGCATTGGTCAAGTAGCTAGTCAGACCATACAAAGCCTTGCAGCAACCAATGATGTATGTGGTATGCCTGTTTTTAGACCCCTTATTGGGTTTGATAAGCAGGAGATTGTAGATATTGCACAAGGCGTTAAGACGTTTGAGACTTCCATATTACCCTATGAAGATTGTTGTACTATTTTTGTGGCGAAACATCCGGTGACCAAGCCAAATATTAAATCAATTATGCGTTCAGAAACGATTCTAGTAAATATTGAAGAGATGCTTCAAAGAGCAATTGAACAAAAAGAAGTAATCAAGATTGAACCTGATTTATAAGAAAAAAATCCACCTAAGTGGATTTTTTACTGACTTAATTAGGGTTAAATTTGATACCTTAACCCAATTATTCGAGGATAAAATCTTGAAGTACAGATTCAACTTCTTCGACGACAGAATCATCATGAATCATTAGCTCAATAGGCTTGCTTAAGTCAAGTGAAAAAATCCCCATTATAGACTTTGCATCTATGACATATCGACCAGATACCAAATCAAAATCAGAATCGTACTTGCTTACAGCATTGACAAACACTTTAACTTTATCAATAGAATTTAAAGATACTTTTATAGTTTTCATTATATGGTCCTCCTTTACATTATTTATACACACTTATACTACACTTTTTGAAAATCGATGTCAATACGAATATTGACTAAAAAAAAATGGGAAATGTAAAGGCTTTCAGGCAAATGGAATAAATCTAAAAAGATCAAATTAAGGTTGGTTAGAGTTAAAGTGTCAAAGAAAGAGGTAAAAAATGGCAAAAGTAGCGTTTCATACACTGGGCTGTAAGGTTAACCAATATGAAACTGAAGGCATGATGACCCAGTTTGAACAGTTAGGGTATGACATTGTAAGCTTTTTTGAAAAAGCAGATATTTATATAATTAATACATGTACAGTGACAAATATGGCAGATAAAAAATCCAGACAAATGTTAGCAAAAGCAAAAAAAACCAATCCTAAAGGTTTGGTAGTTGCGGTAGGATGCTACGTACAGGCTTCTAATAAGGAACTTCTTGAAATGATTCAAGTAGATCTCTTAATAGGAAATACGGATAAAGGCAATATGGTCCAGGTCATTGAGACTTATCTAGAAAGTAAAATCAAGCCAAAAGTTGTTGATTTAAGCCACTACAAAGTTTATGATGATTTATGGATTAGTGTGGCACAAGACCATACGAGGGCACATATAAAGATACAAGATGGGTGTGATCAATTTTGTACCTACTGTATTATTCCTTATGCAAGGGGGAGAATTAGAAGCAGGTCTTCATCAAGTATTTTGGAAGAAAGCAGAGAACTTGCAAAGAATGGTTATAAAGAGTTGGTATTAACCGGCATTCATCTAGCATCCTACGGGATACAGTTTGAAGACTACAGACTTATTGACTTATTAGAGGATTTACAAGGGATAGAAGGGATAGAACGTATACGTCTTGGCTCCTTAGAGCCTACATTAATAACCCATGAATTTGTTCGTCGCCTTGTCAAGCTAAGTAAGGTGTGCCCTCATTTTCATTTATCTCTGCAGTCCGGTCATGATGACATTCTAAAAAAAATGAATCGAAAATATACGACACAAGACTATAAACGAGCAGTTGAAAAATTAAGAGAGCCAATGCCCACATGTGCAATTACAACAGATTTAATTGTAGGGTTTCCTTCTGAAACAGAGACGCAATTTGAAGGCACTTTGGCTTTTATGAAAGCTATAGAGTTTGCAGATGTACATGTATTTAAGTATTCCAAGCGCAATGGAACACCGGCAGGGAGGATGAAGGGACAAGTCAGTTCAAAAGAAAAAAATATGAGAAGCACCAAAGCTATAAAAGCAGCAAAGGATATGAAAAATGTATTCTTAAGCCGATACATAGATAAAGAGATGGATGTGTTGGTAGAAGAACAAGTTATAGAAGATAGGCATACTTATTATGTTGGCCATACAACCAATCATATTAAAGTATACATACAGTCCAAGAAAGTACTAGAAAAAAATACTATAAATAAAGTTAAATTAATACAAAGTTTTAAAGACGGTATACTTGGGTCCTTATAGATTTGAAATTAAGTTTGAAATAGGAATGCCGGCTAAATTTAATATTATTTTGATTGTATTTTCAGGATTTTTATTATAAACTGTATCTATGATTAAGGTTTCAAATTTAAGTTACTCTAAACCGTGTAAAACCAAAAATAGAATGCTTAAATATCTATTAATACTAATATGGTTAAAGTATCAAAACTAAGTTTCTCTAAACTACATACAACATATAGGTTACGTTGACACACTCATGACTATATATTGTATGTAAAAGTTAATTATATAGTTTTCACACTTTAACTAAATATCAATGGTTTGTTAGGACGTGAAATTATGGGCAAATTTGGGCATACGCTTTTCTTTAAAAAATTTGATAAAGAGCCTGAAAATGAAATTAAGGCTGTACTTAAGGAAGTCTATGAAGCATTGAACGAAAAAGGCTATAATCCCAATTATCAGATTGTAGGCTATATTTTGTCAGGCGATCCAACATATATTACCAGTCATAAGAATGCAAGAACGAAGATTGGTAGAATAGAACGAGACGCTTTGATGGAAGAATTAGTTAAAGATTATGTAAAGCATAATTTGAAATAATATATCGCCATAAAAACTGTAGAGACTCGGTTTCTACAGTTTTTCTTAGCCGCTAAATAGACAATACATCTTCTTGAAAGGATTAATAACAAGTATGAGGATATTAGGACTTGACTATGGCAGTAAAACGATTGGAGTTGCCATATGTGACCCCTTTGGTTGGACCGCTCAAGGTATAGAGACCATTGAACGTAAGGAAGAAAACAATCTAGTAGCGTCTATTGCCAGACTTAAAGAGATTATAGAGTATTATAAAGCTGAGAAGATTGTTTTGGGTCTTCCTAAAAACATGAATAATACAGAAGGAGAACGGGTTGAAAAAACAAAGCAATTCCAGAACCGACTGTTACGCGAATTTAATCTTGAAGTGATTTTATGGGATGAGCGTCTAAGCACCATGGGTGCGAGCCGAGCACTGACAGAAGCAGATATGAATCCTCGAAAACAAAAGAAAGTGATTGACAAGATGGCAGCGGTGTTTATTTTACAAGGATACTTGGATTGTCATTAAAGATAGACAGGAGGAAAAATGGAGAAAATAAAATTTACATTTGAAGAAACTGGAGAAGATGTTATTTTTTGTGTCTTAGGCAATGCTCAAGTCAGTGAAATAGCCTATATACTTGTTGTTGATGAAAATGAAATCGAAGATGAAGATATGACCGCATATATTCTAAAAGCAACAGAAGCAGATGATATGGATATAATTTACGAAATCGTAGACAATGAAGAAGAGCTTTCTCTTGTAGTACCTCTACTCGAAAAATTTCTAGATGATTTTGAGATTGAGTTATAAAATCATTTATTTGACAAAAGACCTTTACTACATTATAATCTGTATAGGACTCGGGTTAAAATAGAGTATGTCTCAAAATATTAATGAATTAGGGGATGAGCTTATGATAAAGTTTGTTGATCTATATGAAAAGACATTAAAAGAAAATGGGTACAAGTTAACAAATCAAAGACGTGTCGTACTTGAGACACTTTACAATAGAGTGGGTGAACATCTAACGGCTGAGGAAGTGCATCAGTTGGTTAAGATGGTCAACTCAGAAATTGGTCTGGCAACTGTTTATAGAACGCTACAATTACTATCAGAGTTGGGGCTTATTGATAAGCTTAATTTAGACGATGGTGTTGTTCGGTATGAAATCGGTGAAATGGAAACGAAACATCGTCACCATCATTTAATCTGTGAAGAATGTGGCACCATTATGGGTGTCGATGATGATATGTTGGACGCTCTTGAAGAAGCGTTCAGCAAAAAATATGGATTTAAGGTTACCGATCATGTGGTCAAGTTTTATGGCATCTGTAAGCCCTGCTTACAAAAACAAGGATAATAATACTTTGCAATCAAGCAAGGTTGAAGAAAATACGGAGGTGTAGTTTTGAACAAAAGCAAATCAAAATTGAAAATATTACCTCTGGGTGGACTAGAACAAATCGGTATGAATATTACCATTTTCGAATATGAAGATGATATAATTGTAGTAGATTGTGGCATAGCCTTCCCAGAAGATGAGATGTTAGGTATAGATTTAGTTATCCCAGATGTCGAATATCTAAAGACAAACATTGATAAAGTCAGAGGTATTGTATTGACCCATGGTCATGAAGATCATATTGGCGCGTTGCCTTATGTTCTACGTGATATCAACGTGCCCATATATGGTACTAAGCTTACAATAGGTCTTGTAGAAAACAAGCTCAGGGAACACAAAATTCTAAATGACGTTAGTAGAAACGTCATAATACCCGGTCAAAAAATCAGTCTTGGTGTATTTAACATTGAATTCATAAGATCTACCCATTCCATTCCTGACCCTGTGGCATTGGCAATTACCACACCGGTAGGTGTGGTTGTGCATACGGGCGACTTTAAAATCGACTTTACCCCTATATATGGTAAGCCAATTGATTTGCAAAAATTTGCCGAAATCGGTAAAAAAGGGGTATTGCTGTTAATGGCGGACTCAACCAATGCAGAAAGACCCGGCTATACCATGTCAGAAACCACTGTTGCCCGTGCTTTTGATGAGTTATTTTCAGACTTTAAAGGTAAAAGGATTATTGTCGCTACCTTTGCATCCAACGTTGATCGGGTACAGCAAATTATACACGCAGCAGGAAAATACAAGCGTAAAGTCGTCGTCGAAGGACGCAGTATGATTAACGTCGTAGCAACAGCCATTGAACTTGGCTATATAAAAATGCCACCAAAAATGATGATAACGCATGAAGAGATGGGTCAATATAGAGACGGACAAATCGTTATTATTACCACAGGCAGTCAAGGTGAGCCCATGGCCGCCTTATCCAGAATGGCATCCAAAACCCATCGACATATTAGCATTCAAAAAGGTGATAAAGTCATATTAAGTTCCAAGCCGATTCCCGGAAACGAAAAAACTGTTTCAAAAGTTATTAACTCTTTGTTCTCACAAGGCGCTGAAGTAATATTTGAAGATACCCATGTATCTGGACATGCTTACCAAGAAGAATTAAAACTCATTCATTCATTGGTCATGCCCAAATACTTTATACCATTACATGGTGAAGTCAGACATATGAAAAAGCACGCAGAATTGGCTGAATCCCTAGGTATGCGTCCGGACCGAATCACCATATTAGCACCTGGTGATGTTTACGAACTGGATTTTCATAGTGCTGAAAAAACAGGACACGTCAATTCGCAACCCATCTTTGTGGATGGTTTAGGTGTAGGCGATGTAGGAAGCGTCGTACTAAGAGATCGTCAAAAATTATCTCAAGATGGCTTACTAACAGTCGTTATTACCATGTCTAAACAAACCAGAGAAGTACTTGCAGGACCGGATATCGTCTCCAGAGGATTTGTCTACGTACGTGAATCTAGTGATATGATGGTGGAAGCAAGAGCTGTGGTTATAAAGGCTCTCGATCAATGTAGTCGCAAGAACATTAGAGACTGGAACAAAATAAAAATGTCCGTAAGAGACGCCCTAAGAGATTATCTATGGGTTCAAACAAAACGTAATCCTATGATCTTACCGGTCATCATGGAAGTGGACGCATAATTTAAAAGCATAAACCTTGGATAAAGTGTCAAAACTTAGTTTCTCTAAATTACAAATAAAGATAGTTTACCTTGATACACTCATAACTATATGTTGTATGTAAAAGATTAACGATATTGTTTAGACACTTTAACCGACCTTTAGGGAATTTTAGAACTTAAAATTCCCTAAATTAATTCCGTTAAGAGTCATTAGTTTTGACACATGAATAAAGAGTGGTTATAATAATAGAAGGTCAAATATGAATTTGTAGGTGATTGTATGAATGAGGACTTAATTAAAGAGACGAAAAAATATGTTGATCGAATCAAGAAATCAGAAGCATATGTGGATTACCTTAATTATAAATCCATTTTAGAACGACAACCGGAACTAAAAGCCCAGGTAGATGCATTTAGACGTAAATCTTTTGAAATTCAAGCAGGGCATAAGTATGGGTATTTTAATGCTTATGAGAATCTATTGAATTTAAGGTCTCAAAACAATGATTTATTAAACGAAGCCATTGTAAAATCCTTTCTTGAAGCAGAGCTGAAAGTATCAAAAATGCTTACGGATATACTCAATACATTTGCTGCAGAAGTTGATTTTGATTTAGAATTTTTACAGGAGTGATGTATATTGGAAAATAAAAGTAATCCGAAAAAACAACAACAAAAAGGTGAAAATATGGTAAAAAAAATATTTAGAGAAATCATGCAGTGGGTTGTTAGAGGTGTTTTTATTGTGTTGGCAATTGTCATATTAATAAAAGCAGGAAATTGGGCTTTTGGAGAAGCTTATGATCTATTGGCCAAAACACCCATTGGCAATCATGAAGTTCGAAACGTAAGCTTGGTCATACCCAAAGGTGCCACAACAGAAACCATTGCAGGTATCTTAGAAGAAAATGGTTTGATTGGTAGTACCTTGTTTTTTAGAATGAAAGCCAAATTTGACGGCAATGACGGCAAATTTCAATATGGTAACTATACTTTAAGCACAGCTATGAGTGAAGAAGACATCATGAAAATATTAATGACAGAAGGCGCAAAAAGGGAGACTAAGACCTTCACTATAGTAGAAGGCCTTACTTTAGCAAAAACCGCTGAATCATTAGAAAAACAAGGTATATGTACAAGAAAAGAGTTTTTTGATGCCCTAGATAATACCAACTGGGGTTACAGATTCTTAGAAAGTGTGCCAGATAGCAGCGTTCGAAATATTAGATATCAAGGTTATTTGTTTCCAAGTACCTATGAAATCTATGCCGACGCAACAGCGGTAGACGTGATTAGTACCATGTTTGACCAGATGGACAAGATATGGACAGAGGAATACTATGAAAGAGCAGAAGCATTAGGTTTAACGGTAGATCAGGTCATAACCATAGCTTCCATTATTGAAAAAGAAGTGGTTGAGCCAAGTGAGCAAGTCATAGTATCCGGTATAATTCACAACAGGCTAGAGATTGACATGAAGCTTCAGATGTGTTCATCCGTTCTATATGTATTGGACAAGCACAGAAATAGGTTGCTTTACAGTGACCTTGAAACCCAATCACCCTACAACACCTACATCCACCCAGGACTTCCAATAGGACCCATAGCCAATCCAGGTGCAGGTGCTATAAATGCAGCCTTATATCCAGACGACAACGACTATCTATATTTTGTATTAAAAGACGACGGATCAAGCACCCACGAATTCAACTCAGACTACAACGACCACATCAACGACAAGTCCAAATACACGAATACTTTTAATTATTAACTTTACTTTCCCAACATAGAATTTCTTAGCGATGGTAATCCACAAGTTAAGGATGAGTATCATCCGCGGTGGATTAGGCTGGCTTGCCAGCCAAGAGCTTAGAAATTCTTTGGGAAAGTAAAGTTGGGCAGAGATAGTCCCAACATAGAATTTCTTAGCGATGGTAATCCACAAGTTAAGGATGAACGCAATAAACCTCTCTAAACATAAAGGGATTGTCATTATGACAATCCCTTTACTAGAGATAAGTCAAGACAAAAGGAGCCAGAACGACGATGCCGATTACCAATCCAGACATTAGAGCCTACTTAGCATCTGTAACACCGGAACGTGAAGGTAAACTAGAAGCCCTTTATCAAGAAGCAACAGCCAACAACATACCCATCATCAAACATGAGATGGAAGACTTTTTACGACTTATGGTTGTAATGAACCAACCGAAAAGAATTCTGGAAATAGGAACAGCCATAGGCTATTCATCGATTATTATGTCCTTAGCAATAGACCCGCCGCCTCAAATCATAACCCTAGAAAAATCCGAAAAGATGCTTCAAGAAGCCAAGACCAATATTAAAAAATTTGACTTTGAAAAAAGCATTACCATGATTCATGGGGATGCAGTAGAAGTCCTAAAAATCTTAAAAGAACCTTTTGATATGATATTTATGGACGCAGCCAAAGGTCAATATATGAATTTTTATGAAGATGTCATGCGACTTCTAAAAGAAGGTGGTATACTTATTGCGGATAATGTATTGCAAGACGGACTAGTGGCCAAATCAAGATACGCTGTACCAAGAAGGCAAAGAACCATTCATAGTCGGATGCGTGAATTTTTAAAAACCCTATCACACAACGAGACCTTGACAACATCTATTTTGCCGATTGCAGATGGTGCCACGGTTAGTATAAAAAAAAGGAGCAAAGATGAATAAACCAGAATTATTAATTCCGGCAGGAAGCTTGGAGAATCTATATATAGCCGTTGCCTATGGTGCAGATGCTGTTTACATCGGTGGTGAAGCTTTTGGACTTAGAGCAAAAGCCAAAAATTTTGATCAAGAAAAAATGATACAGGGCATAGAATATGCTCATAAAAAAGGTGTCAAGGTTTATGTGACAGCCAATATAATTGCGCATAATGAAGACGTGGATTTAGCAAGGGTTTATTTTGAAGAACTCCTTCTAATAAAACCGGATGCTGTCATTATAGCAGATCCGGGAATGCTCATGGTTGCCAAAGAAGTCATGCCGGATATGGAATTTCATTTAAGTACCCAAGCCAATAACACCAATTATGTCACCATGCAGTTTTGGCATCAACAAGGGGTTAAAAGGGTAGTGGTAGCAAGAGAGTTGTCTCTTGATGAGATAAGCTTTGCCAAGGATAAAGTACCGGACACTTTAGATTTTGAAGCCTTCGTTCATGGAGCAATGTGTATATCCTACTCAGGTAGGTGCTTACTTAGCAACTATATGAGTGGAAAAGATGCCAATAAAGGTGCTTGTACCCATCCTTGTCGTTGGACCTATCACTTAGTGGAGGAGACCAGACCAGGGGAATACATGCCGGTGTATGAGAACGAGCGAGGCACGTATATTTATAATTCTAAGGACTTATGTATGATCAGCCATATTGATAAATTGGTGGCTTCAGGTATAGATAGCTTTAAGATAGAAGGTCGAATGAAGACGGCCCTTTATGTGGCAACCGTTACAAAAACCTGGCGTGAAGCCATAGATGACTATTTTGATGATCCTGATGTATACGCTGCTAAGTCAGCCTGTTACGAGGCAGAAGTGCGTAAATGCACCCATAGACAGTTTACAACCGGTTTTTATTTTAATAAGCCGGATGGGGATGAACAGATTTATACAAATAACACTTATATCCGTAGTTATACCTTTGTAGGTAAGGGCATTGAATATGACCCGATTAAAAAGTTAGCTCATATTCAACAAAGAAATAAGTTCGTAGTAGGCGACACTTTAGAAGTTCTTAAAACAAATGGTAAAAATATTGAATTTATTGTAAATACGATGTACAATATAGAAGGAGAAATTGTCAAGGAAGCGCCGCATCCTAAACAAGACATCTGGATAGAAGTCGATTTTGAAATCTTACCCAATGAAATCATTAGAAGACCGGCAGATCAAGGTGAAGCTTGACAGTAGTTACTGGTAGTATCAATTCGGGTTTAGATGTGAGAGAACAATAAAGAGGGAGTAATCAAATTGAGGAATTTCAAGAAGAAGTTGCGTATTGGGGACTTGTTGTTGCAGTATGGTATTATTACGGAGGAACAACTTCAAACCGCACTCAGTCATCAAAAATCAGATGGTGGCAAGATCGGTGAAACCCTTATTAGTCTTGGCTACGTTACCAAGCAAAACATTAATGAAGTTCTGGAATATCAACTTGGTATTCCTTATGTTGATTTAACAGAATATAACATCGACAAAGACGCGACCGGTGTCATTACAGAAACACTGGCAAGACGTCATCTTTTGATACCCATAAAGATTACAGAAACTGAATTGTATGTGGCTATGGAAGATCCCCTTAATATTTTTGCCATTGATGATGTGCGCATCTTCTCAGGTAAAGATATTATTCCTATGTTGGCAACAGAGGAACAAGTCTTAAAAGCCATTGATTTAAATTATGGTAAAGAACAAGCCAATCAGGCAGCAGAGCAATACAAAGCAGAGCATTCCAATGTAATTGATCAAGGATTACAAGACCTTGAAGGTGCATCCGATTCCGCAGTTAAGAATGCCCCTATAGTAAAGTTGGTGAACACCATATTAGAACAAGGAGTTCATAATAGAGCCAGTGACGTCCATATTGAGCCTTATGAGAAGAGAATTCGCGTCAGATACCGAATCGACGGCAACTTGAAGCAATTCTTTGAATACGAAACCTCATTACTATCTGCTATTGTGGCAAGAATCAAGATTATGGGTGGTATGGATATAGCAGAAAAAAGAAAACCACAAGATGGCCGGATTTCAATCACCGTAGACCGTTTGGAATATGATATACGTGTGTCCAGCCTTCCTACCACTTATGGTGAAAAAGTGGTTATGCGGATTAATTCCAAAGAAGGCTTTAACAAAGGTAAAAGTGAACTGGGTCTTTTCAAAGATGACTTGGAGAAATTTGGGAATATTTTAAGCAACCCATATGGCATCATACTCGTAACCGGACCAACAGGAAGTGGAAAGTCCACAACCCTATATACAGCCCTTAATGAAATCAACGATGAAGAGATTAATATTGTTACAGTAGAAGACCCGGTGGAGTCTCAGATTCAAGGGATCAATCAGGTCCAAGTGAATGTAAAGGCCGGTCTAAGCTTTGCGTCGGCTCTAAGATCTATCTTAAGACAAGACCCTGATGTTATTATGATTGGAGAGATTCGTGACGGTGAAACGGCTGAAATAGCGGTCAAGGCATCGGTTACAGGTCACCTTGTTGTAAGTACCTTGCACACCAATGATGCTCCAAGTTCTATCACCCGTTTAATGGATATGGGCATTGAGCCATTCTTAATCGGAGCATCTGTTGTCGGTGTCATCGCACAACGTCTGGTTAGAAGACTCTGTCCCAAGTGCCGTGCCAAAGCCCCCGCAACAGAATTTGAAAGAAATATCCTTAACATACCTATAGATGAAGAATTACAGTTGTATAAAGCAGTTGGCTGTCATGTGTGTAACCACACCGGTTATATTGGACGTATTGGTGTTTATGAAATCATGCCGGTTGGACATGAGATTCGTGATGTTATTAATAAAAGAGGTAATGCTGACGATATTAGAAAGGTAGCCATGAACGCAGGTATGAAAACCTTGAAATTCAACGCAACCCGTTTGGTCATGGATGGCATTACCACCGTAGATGAATTGCTTAGAATAGCCTATGGCACAGATTAATGTCAATCAAGGAGGATGATGTATGATTACCATAGAAGAACTTCTTGGCCTAGCCAAAGATAAAAAAGCTTCCGATGTGCACATAACAGTAGGTGTTCCGCCCATACTAAGGGTGAATGGCAATCTTGAATACCTACCTTACGAAATGATGTTACCCGAAACATCCAAGGCGCTGATTCTTCCAATCATGTTGGAAGAACAAAGAAAAGTATTTGATAAAAATGGAGAAGTTGACTTCTCCTTTGCTATTCCCAGTTTGGGACGTTTTAGGGTAAATGCATTTATGCAGAGAGGCTCCGTTGCGGCAGCCTTTCGTCTTGTTGGTTCGGAGATACCAAGTCCCACAGTACTGGGTATGCCAAGCTCCATTCAAGATCTGTATACAAAGAAAAGAGGCCTGGTTCTGGTAACAGGACCAACAGGAAGTGGTAAATCCACAACCTTGGCGTCTTTTATTAATGAGATCAATCAACATAGAAGCGCACACGTTATTACCCTTGAAGACCCTATAGAGTATTTGCACAAGCATAAAAAGAGTATCGTCAATCAAAGAGAAATTGGATTAGACACTTTTAGTTACGCCAACGCCTTAAGAGCTGCCCTAAGACAAGATCCAGACGTGATTCTTGTCGGCGAGATGCGAGACCTTGAAACCATTGCCATTGCCATAACGGCAGCCGAGACCGGCCACCTTGTTTTATCGACCCTGCATACCATCGGTGCAACCAACACCATTGACAGGATTATAGATGTTTTCCCACCTCATCAGCAACAACAGGTTCGTGTCCAACTATCTGCAGTACTAACCGCAGTCGTATCTCAACAACTCTTACCAACCCTAGATGGTAAAGGACGATGTGCGGCTTTTGAAGTGATGCATGCCAATCCGGCAGTACGTAATCTGATACGTGAAAACAAAACCCATCAGATTCTATCCATTATGCAGACGAATAAAAGATTGGGTATGCAAACTATGGATGATGCCATCTTAGAACTCCTTAGAACAGCCAGTATATCCAGAGAGGACGCTTTGACCTTTGCCCAAGATCCTGCAAATCTTGAAAGAAGAATGTAAGAAAGTTGTTAAAAAGTTATTTAATAAGACTCTAGCACTAAATACTTAAGGCATAATAACTATTTACATAGGTCCAACAGGTGGTATAATGGACTATACAATAGATAATTATCTAGACTATGTTACTATGATATGATATAGTAAGTTGTATATACATGTGACATATGAGGGTATTGGGCCATACCTTAGATGATTGTTGCAAACCGGCATTAAGAAATTTATAAGGGGGCGTGATATGGCTAATTATTTATATTCAGCCATGGACAAAGCAGGTAAAGTCAAAAAAGGCAGACTAGAAGCCAACAGCAATAAGACAGCTGTTCAAATGCTAAAAGACAGTGGACTTTATCCTTTGGAAATAACTGAAGAGGGAAACTTGCAAAAGGACCTTGTAATCGGCAATCCTGTCAAGACAAAAGACTTGACCATATTTTGTCAGCAATTTGAAGCGGTTCTATCTGCAGGCATCAGTGTATTAGAAGCCCTACATCTCTTAAGAGAACAAACCGAGAACAAGCATTTTAGAAAAATCATCTCGGATTTATATGGTTCTGTAGAGCAGGGTGAATCCTTATCCAGATCCATGACCAAACATCCCAAGACATTTCCGGCGATTCTCATTAACATGATTGAAGCAGGAGAAGTCAGCGGTAATCTTGAAGTGGCCTTAAGTCGAATGGCCTCCCACTTTGAGAAAGAGTTCAAGTTACAACAGAGCATCAAAAAAGCAACCACTTATCCAATCGTTGTGGCCTTCATATCCCTTGGGGTGGTGATTCTACTCTTGGTTGTGGTTATACCAACTTTTGTAGGCATGTTCAGTGAACTGGGCATGGAACTGCCCTTAACCACAAGAATGTTACTGGCCATGAGCAACTTTGTCATCAGCAAATGGTACATCATTATAATGGTTGTACTTGTAACAATCGGTGTCATCACCTACTATGCAAGATCTGAACTAGGTAAAATGACACTGGGCGGTCTCAAACTTAAAGTACCTTTATTTGGGCCCCTTAATACCAAAGTCGTGGCATCTAGATTCGCAAGGACCTTAAGCACCCTACTGGCCTCCGGACTACCTTTACTTGAAGCCATTGAAGTGGTTTCCAAGGTGGTGGACAACCATTCGGTTATGAAGGGCCTCATGGATGCCAAAGATCAAGTCAGTAAAGGCTTTCCTTTATCCAAGCCCATTGAAGAAATGGGTGTGTTTCCACCCATGATTACCCATATGGTCCGCATAGGTGAAGATACAGGACAATTGGAGCCCATACTGGATAAGGTGGCTGATTTCTATGATACAGAAGTCGAAACCGCCGTATCCCAACTCACCACCATGTTAGAACCTTTGATTATCGTTGTCTTGGCTGTTGTGGTCGGCTTCGTGGTCATCTCCATCATACAACCCATGTTCCAGATGTACGACGGCATCAGCAACTATAGTTAACCAAGGTGAGTCCAAGCTGTTAACTTATGGAGAGAGCATAAGGGCAGTACTTAGGCTAACCATGAACCAAAAAATAAAACTAAACTTAAGGAGATTAAATTATGAGAGAATTATTCAAGCGTGTATTTAAGAAAGAAGAAGGTTTTTCACTGATCGAGTTGATCATCGTTATCGCAATACTTGCTATTATCGCAGCGATTGCTGTACCAAATCTATTAGGAAATATAGGTAGAGCCAATGAAAGTACAGATATTTCTAATGCTAAATTGATAGCAGATTCTATATCAACTGCTATAGCTTTAAATCCTGAACTAGAAGGAAAAGTAATAACAAAACAAGTATTTGATACTCCTGGTGCAGATGTAAATGCAGACACAACAAGTATTTTTAATGCTTCAATTAAAGTTCTTAATAGCTCTATACCAACTATTAAATCAAATAAGAATGGTACTGTCGGTGATAAATTCGAGGTGGAATTAGCAACTGAAGGTTTAATAAAGGTATATGGAAGTGATGGTACCAGTATATTATTCCCACAATAAGTCATGATTATCCTATTTTTGCTCTACGGCATCATTATCGGTTCCTTCCTAAATGTATGTATCTTGAGGATACCCTTGCATGAAAGTATTACCTTTGACCGTTCTCATTGTCCCAAGTGTGGCTACATATTAAAGTGGTATGATCTGATACCTTTACTGAGCTACATCTTCCTTGGC
>NZ_JCBCDA010000144.1:0-6392 GCF_059865615.1 Petrocella sp.
TGTAAATCCACCAAACAGTTAATCGCACTATCTAAGGATTCTTGATCCAGTGTTCCAAATCCTTCATCAATAAACATGGTATCAAGTTGTACACCACCGGCATAGGATTGAACCACATCGGCCAAACCAAGCGCCATGGAAAGAGATGCCATAAAACCTTCACCACCGGATAAAGTTTTTACATGCCGGTTCATACCTGTATAATGATCATAGACTTCTAACTCTAGACCACCTTTTGCATTTCGTCTTTGCAGTTCTTGTGTTCTAGATAAGAGATATCTACCATCCGTCATCTGAGTCAAGCGTTGGTTTGCTGCCACAATAATATCTTCAAGAAATGCCGCCAAAACATAACGCTCAAATGTAATTCGATAAGTATTATTACCTCTAGCTATATTGGATAAATGACCTAAAACCTGATGTTCTTCTTCCTCATTTCTTATCTTTTGATTTAGATCTTTTATATGTTCTAGCATCATAGTGTTATTTTTGATTCTACCGGTAATGACACCCTTCCGGTTCACAATAACTTTGGTATTTTGGCGTAATGTCTCTATAGTTTTTTCAAAGCTTGCCATGTCTGTTGCCTGCAGATCTTTCGTTTGAAGCTTCAACATCTCAAGGCTTTCTGAAAGACTATGAAGCCGCTTTGCATGATTCTCAATTGTTATTGTGTGATTTTCTATGTCTTCTTGAGGCATTTTCGCCTTGAAATAGTCTTCAATCTTTTCAAATCCTTTTTGTCGAAGCTTAAGAAAAAAAGTGCCTTCTTCCTCCTTTAAGCGCTGTGTTAAAAAAACGATGTCTATATTATATTGCTGCTTCTTTGTTTCGATGGTCAACCTTTCTTCTTTCAATTGATCATAATTATTCTTTGCTGTCTCTAATTGATTTTCCATTTTTTGGACAAGTTTCTCTTGTTCTTCTATGGCTTCCATTAAGGTCTTTAGATTTCTTAAGTCTTTAGGCACCTCATCATATATATATTTAAGATTAGACTGCTTCTCGATCCTTTGACTGCTCATCTTAAGAATCTCTATGTCCACTTGCTCTTTAAGAATTTCTGTTTGCTGGATTGCTAACTTTTTCTTTTTGATATCCTCAGCTATCGTAACTGACTTTTCTACCAATCTTTCTATGGATGCCATTTCCATCTGTTTACTTACAAGTGCATCTTCACGTAACTTTAACTCTGCATAAAAATAGTTTTTCTCATCCTCAAGGCACATCCCTTGAATTTGTACAAACATATTTTCGGATAAGCTTTGAATACTTTCGTGATAAGTAGACTTGGTTTTACTTAGGCGTTCTTCTAAGACACTCATTTTGTTGATTATTACATTCAAACGCTCCTGACAAACTTTTACTTCTTCTCTCTGAGCCTTGATAGCTTCTTCTGTTACTTCTTTTCCACTAAAAGTGGCTAACTCCAAATGTTCCTTAGCTCCACATACCGGACATGGTTGTCCATCTTCTAACTCTCTGGCAAATCTGGCTGCCATATTTTGTAGAAATTCTTGATAGTTATTGTCATAGTTTTTTTCAAAACCTAACAAGGTATGACTCAGGATACCCCGCTCACTTTTTTCTTTTTCATATTGTTCTTTTTCCTTTTGAATCTCGCTTTGAAGCTCAATGATTTTTTTAAGCTCACTTTTTTCTTTTTTTATCTTTTCCAGTTCTGCTCTTTTTTCTATTATTTCAAGCCTTGCTTTATCTACTTTTTCCTTTTCCAGACTAAGGTGATCGACCTCTTTGTGGGTCAAAGATAAGAAATCTTTGTGCTTTTGCACCTGCGCCTCCAAACGCTTTAATGCAACTTCTGACGCCTTAACCTTGTCTTCTAAGGTCTTAAGACTTTTCACCTTATCTTCGTATGATTTCAGCCGCATCAACACCTCAGACTGACTACGTCGTTCATCTTTTCTTCTACTAGAAGTTTCTTCTTCATAAAGTTTAAAAGCAGCATCTAACTGTAATTGAAGGGTTCTTATTTTGTGATCTGATTTTTTATAGACATCTCTCTTGTTCGCCAGATCCTCTTTTATAGTATTAATATTCTCTTCCAAAGGCTCAAGGGCTTGAACTTCCATAGCTTGCTTAACCTGCTCTTTTAAAGCTACTATTACTGGTATTTTTGTTTTTTCTTCATCAAGAACTTCTTGAATCCTCTTTCTTTCTTCTATCTTTTTGTTAATTTCTTTAGCCTTTTCACGTCTTTCAATCTCATTTTCAAGAGCTTGACTTTGCATACTTATTTCTTCTTCTAAGTGGTCTAACTCTAATCGATCCTTAGTATTCATCTCTTCTACGCGTTTAAGAATCTCTTCAATCGGCTTATCATTTGCCTGTATCATCTTGCCTAAATCTTCATGATTGGCCCAATCTATGTTAGTGATATCATGGTCTCTGATTTCTTTATCTCTCTTAATGCTATTCATTAACATGTTTGATTTTGTTTCAAGGCGGTTTTGAAACAAACTATACATACTTGTATCAAAGAGTTGCCTTAGGACACTTTCCCTTTCTTCACTAGTCGATGTTAATAGTTTTTGAAACTCTCCTTGTGGAATCATCATGATTTGTCTGAATTGTTCTGCATTGATACCCAGTAGAGATTCTATTTTTTCATTAACCGATATAACACCCACAATAATGGTTTTTGGTTCTTGATCAAAAATGGTCAGAACAGCTTCCGGTTTTTGTTCCGTTGTCCCTTCACCTCTTTTTTTGGGCTTATCTTGCTTAGGTATACGATGGATGTGGTATTTTCTACCTCTAAGTTCGAACTCAAGTTCAACTTCTGTTAATAGATCCCTCTCTGAAAACTGACTTCTCAGACTTTCTGCTGTACGCATATGACCACTACATTCACCATACACAGCAAAACTTATAGCATCAAAAATTGTGGTCTTGCCCGAACCTGTCGGCCCAGTAATCAAAAATAATTTCTTATGTCCTAACTCACCAAAATCAATTATTTCCTTGTGCTTATATGGACCGAAAGCGGTCATCGTTAGTTTGATGGGTCGCATTATAACGCCCTCCCCTCTTGTTTTAGGGCGTCCATTATGCATGCAATCACATCTTGCTTTTCTTCTGTGAATGCCTCTGCAGAGACATTTTCATAGAACTCCCCGAACAAGGCCAATATGCTTTTCTTCGCAAACGCTTGACCTGCCGATGTTTGCATCAAACCAGCTTCTCTTTCAAAGACTTCTCTTTCTAGTTTTAAGATATTAGGGTATATGGATCTAAGTGTTCCAATAGCATCCATAAGCGCCCCTCGATCTGTTAATACTGCCATTATGTAGTCCTCTGTATTTGTATCTGCATATATTTTAGGGTCCATTAGTTTTCCAAGCTTACCTTTAATAATTCTCATGTCTTTTAAGGGCTTTAAACTGATTTGCCTTATATCTAAACTGCCCTTAGCATCCATATCTACCATGGTAACAGATTTTTTCTGATTGGCCTCTGAAAAAGAGTATTTGAGCAAAGAACCTGCATAACGTATGTGTTCATATTTGACCTTCTGTGGTTTATGCAAATGGCCTAATGCCACATAATCAAAGCCCTCAAAATAATGAACATCCACATGCTCAGAGCCACCTATGGATAAGGGTCTTTCAGATTCACTTGTTTCAGGTTCCATACTGCCCATAATAAAGCCATGAGCAATGCATATATGTCGACCGGTACTAGGTTTATTGGCATGAATATCTAAGATTATCTTTTTCATGGCTGTATCATGATCTTTGATGTCATCGTCATTATATATTGCTCGCACAATTGCTGGCTCTACATAAGGAATCGGATAAAAATAAACCGGCCCACTTGCATCTTCTATGAGGATTGGCTTCATATCTTTTTCTATGTTTCCATGAATATGAAGCCCCTGATCTGTTAGCAATCGACTGGCAAATCCCAAGCGATCAGAGCTGTCGTGGTTACCTGCAATGGCAATAATCTTCAACTCATGTGTCAAAACAGCTTCAGAAAAAAAGCTGTCTAGAAGTTCTACCGCTTCAACTGGTGGTATTGAACGATCATATATATCACCGGCAATAATCATAACATCCGGTTTTTCTTGTTTTATCAGATCCATTAATTGGTCAAGCAGGTATCTTTGATCTTCTGTCATATGAATACCATGGACCAACTTACCAATATGCCAATCCCCTGTATGTAATATCTTCATCTCATCTCCCCTTAACAAATACAAGAAAACTCGGAGGGCGTAATCCGCTCCGAGTTAAGTTTTAGGCAAGCATGACTAAACTTAGTGCCATAACTGCCATGCCACCAATTAATCCATAAATGGCTATATGATGTTCTCCATACTTTTCAGCTGTTGGCAAAAGCTCATCTAAGGATATATAGACCATAATTCCGGCAACACCTGCAAAAATAATGCCAAACATTAAATCACTAGATATCCTAAGCAATAAGAAATAACCGACAATTGCACCTACCGGTTCTGAAAGACCTGACAAAAAAGATAATTTAAATGCCTTTTTCTTATCACCTGTAGCAAAATATATAGGTACTGATACGGCAATCCCTTCAGGTATATTATGAATAGCAATCGCTATAGCAATACTGATACCTAATGTAGGATTTTCAAGAGCTGCAAAAAATGTAGCCATGCCTTCCGGAAAGTTATGAATCGCAATGGCCAGAGCAGAAAAAAGTCCCATACGCAATAGATTCTTATCTTCTTTCACTTTAATCTTAGGTGGTTTATAGCCTTCTTTTTCAACTAAATCATCTAAGGCTTCTATTTCTGATAAATCATGTACCTCATGAGGGTTCTCATAACTTGGCACCAACTTATCAATAAGAGCAATCAAAGCGATTCCGCCAAAAAATGCAATTGTTGTCAGCCATAGTCCGCCAGTTTCGCCGACCACTTCGGATAATGATTCATTTGCTTTTGGAAATATCTCTATGAATGATACATAAATCATAACACCTGCTGAGAAGCCTAAAGCTAATGAAAGAAACTTTTTATTGGTCTGTTTTGTATAAAAAGCAAGTACACTTCCTATGCCTGTCGATAAACCTGCAAATAAGGTTAAGGCAAATGCAAACATAACCGTTTGCCACGAATAATCCATATATTGTCCTCCAAATAAAGCAAAATATTTATGTCTGCTATGATTATAACACTTTTCTTATAAAAGTGACAATGTGTGTTTCAATAATTTTCCATAGCAAAAACCATCTTACGTCCAAATCTTGCGTAAGATGGTTTTCTTATAATGCTATGGCTAAAAGGTCAAGTTACATGTTGTTTACTATTAACTAGGGCTATAAACCTAGGCTTTGGATTTTTTACTTCTTCTAGCCCACGCATATGATCCTATGACAAATGAAACACCTAAAAGACTTAGACCTAAAATATTGGTTTCTCCTGTTTTGGGAACCTCTGTTGCTTCCTGATTTACCTCTGAAAGGGTGAAATCTGAAGGCACTAATACTTGATCAATAACATGTACCACGCCGTTGCTGGCCATGATATCTGCCGCAATAACATTTGAAGTATTAATCTTAATACCATCACTTAATGAAGCTACAACATCATTGCCATTTAAAGTCCCTGCCCTAAGCCCTTCAGTCAAATCGGTACTAAGCACTTGTCCACTTATGACATGGTAGAGAAGAACTTTACTTAAATCTGGCTGTGCCATTAATGCTTCTGCTGAAATACCTAATTGAGACAGTAATGATTCAAAAGCTGCATTGGTTGGTGCAAATACTGTAAAAGGACCATCTGCCATCAATGCTTCAACGAGTCCGGCTTTTTGCAACAATGCTACCAGCATACTGAAGTCGTCGTTACCTAGTGCTATTTCAACGATACTAGGATTTGCTGCAGGGGCTGTCACTTCTGCTGGTTCAGGTTGACTTAAAACAAAATCAGCTGGAATAAGTACTGTATCAATAACATGAATAACACCATTGGTAGCTGAAACATCTGCTGCTACAACATTTGCATCATTAATCTTCACACCGTCTTTTAAATCTATAGTAATATTATTGCCGTTTAAAGTTGGAGCCATCATGCCGTCACTCAAATCTGAACTAAGTACTTGACCACTTACCACATGATATAAAAGTATTTTACTCAAATCAGGATGTGCAAGTAAATCGCCTGCTGTAATACCTAATCCATTAAGTAATTTTTCAAAAGCCGCATCTGTTGGCGCAAAAACTGTAAATGGACCTTCGCCTTGTAGGGCACCTACAAGTTCTGCCTCTGTGAGTGCTGCAACCAGGGTTGTAAATGAACCATTATTGACAGCCACATCGACGATATCGCCCTCAGCTGCCATTACTGGTGTGTAACTAAAAACCATCATGAGTGCCATTAATAAACTTGCTATTTT
>NZ_JCBCDA010000103.1:0-12199 GCF_059865615.1 Petrocella sp.
TGTTTGTTAGCCATTGAAATTCTGTCCGTACAACATTTTCTTTGATTACTTTTTCTTCAAAATACTTTAACATATTTACTGGGTTCCCTTTATAATCAATCTCATTTACATATGCCGCATGACCCGCCACTCCTTTTTCAGCAACCGGAGGGACGGTTCTTGCGACCTACTAAGCAGAGTAATCAATGAACAACCAGAAGAACCGTCCCCCCGGTTCCACCCCCGGTTCCAATTGACAATCTTGAAGCTTGTGATATAATAAGTATCATAGTGATAGACCATCTATCACAAAGGGAGATGCTTGTATGAAGCTTAAAAGTAAACGCATGAATGAAATAAATAAGCAGAAAGAAAAGAGAAAAGAAGATATATTGGTTGCCGCCATAGAAGTGTTTAAGGAAAAAAGCATTCGATCAGCAAAGATGACGGATATTGCCTTGGAATCAGAAGTTGGCGTAGCAACGGTCTACCGTTATTTTAAAACCAAGTTTGACCTTGTAACTGAAGCGGTCAATTGGATGTGTAAAGAAGAAATACAGTTGATGTTTGAACCTTTTGAAGGTGATTATTATAAGCGTATGACGGGGTTTGAACAAGTATCTTATATTTTAAAACTTTTTATTCAGCTGTATGAAGCGTATCCTGATTTTCTTACACTACTTGAACAATTCGACAATTATGTTGTTGAAGAACAGATTGGCCTGGAACAATTAGAGAATTATGAAAAAAATATCATAGACATGAAAGAGATAGCATTTGACGCCATAGAGCGAGGTAAAAAGGATGGGTCGATAAAAACGGAAATCGACAACAATATTTTTTATACGACCATTACCCATAGTCTGATGAGTCTATCACAAAAATTAATCCTACGTGGCAATATTTTAAGTAGTGATGGTGAAGTAGAAGGTAAGAATCAGTTGGCCATATTGATTGAAATGGCTCAGGGTTATATTAAAAACTAGAATTGCGGAGGAGCAAATGAAAGAAAAATTACCGTTTTCAAAGCAAATAGCTTATGCACTTGGACAATTGGGATGGTCTTTGCTATCAGGGATTATTGGAACCTATCTTATTTTCTACTATATACCTACAGAAAAATCAGGGATTATGGTGGTGATTCCACAAATAGCACTTTTTGGTTTCTTGACCATTATTGGTATGATTACAATGCTGGGTAGATTTTTTGATGCCGTAACCGACCCTTGGATTGCAACATTAAGTGACCGTTGTAGATCCCCAAAAGGCCGACGTATCACTTATATGAGAAGAGCGGCGGTGCCTTTTGCGGCATTAACGGTGTTGGTCTTTTGGAACCCTATCAATGGTGAGAGTGTGCATAATGCCATTTTTTTAACCGTGTCTCTGCTTCTGTTTTATTTGTTTTTTACAATGTATGTAACCCCTTATATGGCATTGTTATCTGAACTTGGCCACACACCTAAAGAGCGACTCAATCTATCAACCTATATATCCGTCACTTGGTTCATTGGTTTTGCATTGGCATCTCAAGCGCCTATCTTATGGAATGCATTTGTTGATATGGGTATGGATAAACAAAATGCTGTCCGTCTGGCTTTTGTAGTTTTTGCCGTCATCGGACTTATATTTTTATTGATACCTGTATTTGCAATCGATGAGAAACGCTACTGTGAATCGATTCCCTCAGATATTAAAATGATTGAATCCATCAAGGCAACTTTTCGAAATCGTGAATTTACAATCTTCGCCATGTCAGATTTGGTATATTGGGTGGCGATAACAGTATTTCAAAATGCATTGCTTTATTATATCACCGTATTATTGGATCGACCTGAAGAGATGCTGGGCATCTTATTCATTCTATTAGGCGTAGGCTCTTTTATTTTTTATGCACCGGTTAATGTATTGGCGAAGAAATTTGGTAAGAAAAAACTGCTGATCATTGCGTTTTCAATGTTTATCGCAGCCTTTATATATAGTATTTTCCTAGGGAAACTACCTTTTTCACCTACCCTTCAAGCCTATATCTTGGTCATTATCGCTTCAATACCAATGGCAATATTTGGTATCTTACCAAACGTTGTTATTGCAGATATTGCTGAGTATGATGGGATTATGACAGGAACGAGAAGAGAAGGTATGTTCTTTGGAACACGGACCTTTGTGTCCAAGATTGGTCAAATGATATCCATGCTAATACTGAGCGCTTTACTTTTACTTAGGCAAAATGGTAGTAATGAGATGGGAATTCGTTTAACAGCGGTATTTGCAGCCGTATTTTGCGTCATTGGCTTGATCTTCTTATTGATGTATAATGAAGATAAAGTATTAAAAGGGCTAGCTGACCAGAGGTAGACTAGAGGGACGGTTTCTAACCAAAAGAACCGTCGCTCAGGTAAGGGGGTAATGATATGAATAAAAAAATAGCTCCGATTCTTGTAGGGGGTATACTCACATCATACTTATTGGGTTACTTAACTTTGATTTTAACGGGGATGTTGATGAATATACCGGATGGCATTAAGGCAGTATTAGGAATCATCGCGGTAATTATTATTATAGTAATAGCTACACTTATTTATACACTCAACATTGGTTAAGGTGTCAAAACTATATAGTTGAACTTTTGCATACAATATATAGTTATGAATGCATCAACGTAATCTATATATTGTATGTAAATTTAGTGAAACTTAGTTTTGACCCTTTAACCAACATTAGATTAAAAGAGATTGACAAGGAGGATGACGATGATCTTAGTAAATACTGATTATATTACAGGTAAAGAACTTGAAATGTTAGGGATTGTAAAAGGTAGTACAATTCAATCCAAACACATGGGAAAAGACATCATGGCAGGTTTTAAGACTATGGTTGGTGGAGAATTATCTAGTTATAATGAAATGATGAATGAGGCAAGAGCGCTCGGTACTAAAAGAATGGTGGATGAAGCAGAGGCAATGGGCGCAGATGCCATTGTTAATGTTCGTTATGCATCTAGTGCCATTATGCAAGGTGCTGCTGAAGTCATTGTATATGGTACAGCTGTTAGGTTTATCTAAACCAGAGGTAACCACAGCGATGGTTCTCCCGGCTCTAAGAAGATAATTCTCATGTAAAAAAACCATTAGCGAATATCGCTAGTGTTTTTTTTTGGGTGTCACGCCGATGTAACAGAGATGTCCGTCATATGTAACGGCTATTTTATATAATGTATTTAGTGGCAACAATAAAGAATGATTTGGTTAACCCCGTTTTCCTTAAAATGAGGCTGAAAATAGCGTACTTACCGCCAGAATGAAGTGAGAAAAAACTTATAATGATGAGGTGCAATTATGAAAAAAATGAAAAAAGTATTATCATTGGCAATAGCGTTATCATTAATGTTCAGTAGTATGAATATAGTTAATGCCGAAACTGAACCAACTACTCCAATTTTGGGCATTGCTACTACTCCAGTTGATGAAACATCTGCAGAAGCTTCTTGGTCTGTAACTTTCCCAGATGGTAGCTATATTTTAAATGATTATGACTACCAATTAAGTGGAAAAAGTAAAGTTAAAGACGTTACGACAACATCAAAAACTTTTAATGACTTAACACCAGGTACTGTTTATCAGTTAACCGTTGACGCTCATTATTCAAAAGTCGAAGAAGAGCAAAGCACTTTTGAAATAGAAAAAAAAGACTTTGAAGTAGAAACGACTAAAGAATCTAGCATAAAGGATATTAATATTTGGAGAAGAGAGATTGATGGCATTACAGAGTACGCTTTTTCTAAGAGCAATAATAGCACGAGATATGAAACCGTTGAGGAAGCTTTAGAAGCGGCCTTAGAAAAAAAGGCGAGACCTACGAATCTTTGGAGTCTTATACATCCTTAGAGTTTAAAACCAATGAAGGTGAAGGTTGGGAAAAATCCGAAAAAATTACTGTAGTGGTCATTCAAAAACAAACGGAAACAGAAACCAGATACCGAGTCAAAGGTAGTGAGGATGAATATAGTACAGACCTTGACGTGGTAGTTAAGAAGCAAGCATCAAGTTATGAGTATGATGAATGGATCATTGAAAACGATGATTTGGTTTATACAGTTATGCTCGTGACAAAAGGTACAGTTTCAGATACAGTAGAAGTAGCATTACCTGTTAATTTATGGATGGCAGCAGATGATGGTGCAAGGCTTTATATAGACGGGCAAGAAAAAGCCGGCTTATTAAAAAAATGGAATGCACCAAGCAATTACAACAAAGCAAATCTATTTTATATTCACGACTTAAGCAGAAATCCATTTTTAGCAGCAAAGGCATGGGATGGTCATGAATTAACAGGTAAAGGTGACAAAACCATTGCAGGGTTTAAGATGGTACTTGAAGTTCGTGATGAACGGTATAGCGTAACAGATGAAACATGGTATTACTATACAGGCGAAGGCGAGCCGAAAGAAGATGCTGCAGGAAATTTCTGGTATGAAGAAGCCTATATGGCGCATTCGGATCTTTGGACAAAGGTGACAGTTATTAAAAATCCTAATGGCGCTTGGGCAAAAAGCGATGCGTTCCCAGCAGACGGCGACTATATTTGGACACCTTCCTATCTTCATAGTAAGCAAAATAAAATCGATACACCAGTGTATTTTAGAAATGCCCCAACACAAGTTCCAATAGATTATTTTGACATCAAAATCACACCAATTATTAAAGAACGTACAGATGATAGTATTATCAATAACCCATTAGCTGGTAGCATCAAAGCTACTTTCAGCGATACTGATACAACAGCCCAATCAAGTGGTGACACCATTAATGTTACTTTACCAGATGGTACGATTATAACTTTTGAAGCCATAGCTTCTGAGGGTTACAGATTTGTATCTTGGCTGTATAATTTAAATAAAGAATTGGATGAAGGGGATGATAGCTATAGACCAAATCCAAGAAATGTAAGGGTTTCAAGCTCATCTAATAAATTTGGACCAACACCTGTATTTGAGGTTGCACCACCGGTGGTTGATCAAACATTCACAGTACTTGCGACAACCGAACAACCGGGTATGGGTACTGCAAGTCCTTCAGAACAAATAGTTGAAGCAGACGGTAGTGCTACAGTGACAGCTGAAGCTAAGACAGGATTCTTCTTTATCCATTGGACGGATGGTGAATCGATTGTTTCAACAGATGCATCTTACACGGTTGAAGGTGTTCAAAGCGATATGACTTTCTATGCGGTCTTTGACGAAGATACTGAGCCTAACAATCCAGAATCGAGAAGAAGGTCAACACCAGAACCAGAACAGGAAGAAGAGACAGAAACAGAAACTGAAGTATTCCTAGATCTTGTAGACGAAACTACACCTGAAGCATTACCGGAAGTAGATGTTGTTGAACCGGTAGTAGCTATAGAGATCTTAGATGAAGAGATTCCAGAAGCAGATGCTAGTGCTGATGTGGAATTGCCAAAAACTTCCGGTATACCAATAGGTATTTACTATGGATTGGGTATCGCAATTAGTGGCCTAGGTTTTAAAATTAAAAAAAGAAGCTAACCAAAGTGACAGTTCTCTTGGTTCGAACAACCATAAAATTATAAGCAAGATCCGTTAGCCATTCAATTGGCTGACGGATCTTTTGGTAATTAAGGTTACGATTGCTATAGTTCTGGTGGATAGATATTATTCCCAATCAAATGCCTTTAACTATGGACTAAGATGCTTTATAATAAGGAATAGAATAATAAAAATAGTGTCGTTATGGCATAAATGATAAATATGAAGGGGTAATATAGGCTAAGCAGATGGACATAGCCTATCAGAGTGAGCAAGATGATTAAAAAAATGGTTGTCTTTGTATGGATGATGCTGATTGTCCTTATGGTTATGTGTCCTGTCCTACATGCCAATACACAAATAGAAAAGGACGCGAAGGAAATATTAGAATCAAATACCTTGTTAAGGGTTCATCTAAGTGGTGATGGTGTTTTACAAGTGCATATGGCATCTGTGGACCTTAAGCTAACTTTTGACCGTGTGGGGATAAATGAACTTTATGGCTTAAGTCGATTATCTTTGTCGAAGGTTCCTCAGATGGGTGATTATCATAAGATGGAAATTGGAACAGATTGGATTAGCCCATATATGATGCGAGCCCTTGAAATGGATGATATCGATTTGCCCTTTTATACCGGTGGCTGGCATGGCTCTAATGGTGACGATACGGGAGAAATGACCGCCTATACAGAGTATGTGCGCTTTGGTGTTGACGGTCATCCACTCTATACGGACACATGGTTGGTTTGCAAAACCTTAACCATACAAGTGATCAATCAAGTTCAAGCTTATAATGATGACACCTCGTCACTTAAAGAAGTCATTACTTACACGATAGATCATGATAAGGTGGATATAAAAGTAGATGCAATAGCAAAAAAGTCGCTAGAGATTATCCAATATTTTGGACTTCAGACTCAGAATGGTTGGTGGGATTCTATTCGGTATTATGATTTGATGGGGACATATACAGAAAACACAACCTACCTAAACAGCTATGCCCTACCAAAAAACAAGCAGACAATTCATCAGTTCCAGCTTAGGTCTAGCGGTATAGCGCCCATTCTAACAGCAGGGATGCTGACAGATGGCTTGGGTAGCTTTGGATATCTTAAAGAGGATAAACCGACTTGTTTTACAAGAGGATATGGCAAAACATATTTTAATCTCATTAGTGGTAACCCTCTGATACTAGAAGCTGAAGATCATTTTACTTGGCGTGGTTATTATCAGTTCGAGCCATCTGAGCCAGTGGAACCGGTTATCTCAGAGACACTTGCCCAAGAATAAAATATAAAAATCTAGGAATAGTAAAGATTTGAAGGGTATTGTGATTGATTATAATAAAAAGCTGATATCATTTTGGTCTTTAGGAAATTATGCGTTAAGAAAGAGGTCTTATCATGGATAAGAGAATATTATATGAGAATTTACTGAATTATGTTTATGAGGGGATGTATTTTGTGGATGTGGACCGCAAAATCACTTTTTGGAACCAAGGAGCCGAGCGCATCACAGGCTATAAAGCCGAGGAAGTTGTTGGTAGTTATTGTTATGATAATATCTTAAATCATGTAGATGAAAAAGGAAATAAACTTTGCTTTGGTGGTTGTCCCTTACATGCAACCATTAAGGATGGGAAAAACAGAGATGCACATGTTTATTTACAGCATAAATCAGGAAGCCGCATTAATGTAAAAGTGAGAACAACACCTATTATAGAAAATGGTAAGAATATTGGCGCAGTTGAGCTTTTCATAGAGGAAGTGGATAAGTTTGCTGAATTTTTTGAACTTGTTGAACTAAGAGAAATTGCCTATCGTGATCAATTGACAGGGTTGCCGAATCGTCGTTTTTTAGATGAGAATTTAATGTATCAGATGGAAATGGCACGTAAACTTGATGTATCGGTTGGTATTGCCTTTATAGATATTGATTTTTTTAAAAAGGTCAATGACACCTATGGTCATCTCATGGGTGATGAAACTTTAAAGGTACTGGCAAAAACATTAACAAAAGGTTTACGAACGAGTGATATTGTTGGCCGATGGGGTGGTGAAGAGTTCATTCTAATTTTGCCGAATTCGGATAGTATAAGTTTAGAAGTTTTGTGTGAAAAACTTAGAATGTTAGTGGAAAATAGCTCTGTGGACCGAAGCAACACAGATCTGAAAATCACAATATCGATTGGCGCCACCATCATGCGCAAGAGCGATACTCTAGAGTCAATAATTAATCGAGCAGATTGCTTACTGTATGAAAGCAAAGAAAATGGACGCAATAGAGTAACGATAAGGTGATCAGTGGTCTCGACAAGAGAGACGGTTCTTTTGGTCCAATAACCTACATCAGTAAAAAATATAGATTATTATAATAGCAACGGCAAATGAAAGGCAGATTATGGACAATAGAGCCACTAGAGAAAAAATGACGAAGCACAAAAGCAACGAGTATTTCACAATCTATGAGCTGAAAGAGTTACAAGACACACAGGAGAAGTTCAATAAATACTCAGGCTTATTCAATATTGTTTTTGATTTGAGTGGGACACCAGTGACGAAAATAAAGGATCAAAGGGACCTGTTTGAGGATTTCATTCAACGAATCAAAACACAAAGTAATCTTTTTTTTAGTGCACGGTCAATGGTAAAAATCTACTTTAAAGACCATTTACAGGTATACTTATGTAAAACATCAGAAAAACTATATGGTGTTATAGATCTTATGGCCCACGGAAAAAAAGTAGCCAGTTGGTTGGTTCAAGATACTTACAAAATAGAGAGCAAGGATAGTGATTTCAATCTAGATCCGGCAAAATCCAGTTTTATTACCATATGTCATTTGCTACACCTTCAAATCGAGCAGCTTGAAAAACAAGCTATTCTTAAGATGTGTATACATTATGAGAAAGAGAAACTAGAAAAAAGTCAGCAAGAAAAATTGAGTTTGTATCAGTCTTATGAAGAAAGCCTAAGAGAAAAATCAAATAACCTGGAAGAGGCCAATGCTGAATTAGAAGAAATAAATGCAGTCTTAGAAGAAGAAATAAGTGAAAAAGTATTAGCACAAGAAGCTCTAAAAACAGTTATTGAGACAATAGAAAATCAAGTAAGAGACAGAACAAATGAGTTGCAAGAAATGAACATATCTCTGGAAGAAGAGATTCAAGAACGTATCAAAGTGGAAAGTGATCTAACCAAAGAAAAGACATTCATTGAAGCCTTACTTGAAAGTCTGCCCGGTTATTTATATGTCTATAATATGGAAGGCAAGCTCATACGCTGGAATAAAAAACATGAAACCATGACCGGCTATTCTTCAGACGAGTTAGCACAGATGACCTTGAATCAATGGTTTGATGAAAATGATTTCCATAAGGTACAAAAAGCGGTTGAAGAAGTCTTAGAAACAGGTTATAGCGAAGTAGAAGCAAAGCTAAAATTAAAAAATGGTAAGAAAATGGATATAGTATCTAATGGGGTACGGCTTTATATTGATAATCAGACCTATTTTACAGGTGTGGGCATGGATATAACAGAAAAGAAAAAAGCTGAGGAAAATATTATATATCTTAGTTACCATGATTATTTGACAGGCCTTTATAATAGACGTTTTTATGAAGATTATTTGAAAAAATTAGACGTCGAGAATAGTTTACCATTGACGCTCATGATGGCAGATGTTAATGGCCTAAAACTCACCAATGATGCATTTGGCCATGAAACAGGTGATTTGCTCTTACTGAAAGTTGCTAATATACTGAAGAAAAATTGCCGAAAGGGTGATATTGTAGCCAGAATGGGTGGCGATGAGTTTATACTTTTATTACCATCGACGGATGAAGAAGAAGTGAAGAATATTATTCGAGCAATCAACAGTGATATTTCGGAGGATAGCAGTGAAAATATCATCCTATCAGTTTCAATCGGTTACGCTATTAAACGTGACCGACATAAATCTATGATTGAGGTTTTTCGAGAAGCAGAAGATGATATGTATAGAAATAAAGTATTTGTAAATGCCAGCCTTAGGAGTCGAACCATTGATTTGATCATCAATTCTCTCTATGAAAAAAACAATAGAGAAATGTTTCATTCTAAAAGAGTGGGTCGAATTTGTGAACTCATGGCAGAAAAGATGGGACTTGGAGAAGATGAGATAAAAAAAATAAGTATTGCCGGTCTCATGCATGACATCGGTAAGATTGGGATCGGTGATATGATTCTTAATAAGGTTGAAGCTTTATCACAAGCGGAGTGGAAGGATATCATGCGACACTCAGAGATTGGCTACCGTATATTGAGTTCAGCCAATGAATTTTCAGATATTGCAGATTTCATACTGGCACACCATGAACGATGGGATGGAAGAGGCTATCCAAAGGGTTTAAAGGGTGAAGAAATACCAATAGAAGCTAGGGTTATTACAATTGCAGATGCTTATGATGCGATGACTTCAGACCGTTCCTATAGAAAAGGTCTCAGCAAGTCAGAGGCCATTGAAGAGACCATCAAGTGTTCTGGCACTCAGTTTGATGCTGATTTGGTACGTATTTTTACGGAACAGGTTGTTGAGCTTATCTAAGAGACCAAGAACTCAGTTAACTTTTACCAGAGGCTTTAATTTTTATCTTTTCTTAATGGTCAATATATAGGCCAATATGTTATGATGCAACCAAGGGTGATGACATCCTGGATGAACCTTGAAGATATGAGAAAGCTTAGATGAGCGGACTTGTTTGGAGGCTATTATGGCAGAGACAGATACATTTCCATCGATGGAAGCAATAAGAGATATGTTGGATGACATACAAGAAGACTTACCACCAATACTTTTTGAAGAGCTTAATGGTGGTGTGCTTTTACTACCGGAAGAGAAGTTACATCCTGAGAGTAGAAAAGCAGACAAGCTATATATAAAAGGCGAGTACCATCGCAGTCGTATATTAGGTAGACAGATTATTATCTATTATGGCACGTTCAAAAAACTTTATGAATCAAAATCAGAAAAAAAGATCTACAAAGAGTTAAAAAAGACCTTGCACCATGAGTTTGTTCATCATATTGAATCTTTGGGTGGAGAAAAAGACCTTGAGATTGATGATGCCATTCGACTGGAAGCCTATAGACGAAGAAAAAGCATTAAAAAAGAGTTATAGAAAACCAGGATAAATCCTTATATGACATTTTGATAAATCATTGTCATAATTCATTGAAATCTAAAAAAGTGAGTGCTATACTTATATGAGATTTAGAAGATTACCACCATTTAAGGAACGTATTGAAGCATATTACGTCTAATGGATGAGTAAAGAAATATAATGGAGGGTACACACATGAAAAAATCAATCAGTAAAATAGTTTTATCTATGCTTGTACTTGTTGTATCCATGGGCTTTGGACCAAAAGCTCAAGCAGCAAGTATTTTTTCGGACACAAATAGACACTGGGCAGAGACAGACATCTATAAAGGCGTAACAGAAGGCTTTATAAAAGGCTATACAGATGGCACCTTCAAACCGGATCAAGCGGTGACTCGGGCTGAGTTTAGTAAGATGCTGAATCAAGCCCTAGGGGTAACGGGTACAGTGAATATAACTATGAAAGATCTAAAGACAACAGACTGGTACTATAATGAAGTTAGAAAAGCGGTTGCAGCCGGCTATATCACAGGTTACACAGATAACACTTTTAAGCCGGACAATAATATTACTAGACAAGAAGCGGCCAGCATGATTGCCAAAGTCATACCTAATTACGGTACAACCACCAAACTAACCGGCATTTTAGATACAAAGGACATATCTAATTGGGCCAAGGATAGTGTTGAAGCGGTGTTTGGCCGTGGCTATATTACCGGTGACAATCGTAAGATGTACCGTCCACTCGGTGCTCTGACCAGAGCGGAAGCCTGTGTTATTTTACTGAGACTTCTAGATGGTGAACAGGTTGTTACCACGTCTAATCACATTATTGATAAAAAAGGCACCACAATAAGCAGGACCATCTATACCAATAACTTGACCATTCATAAGGATATAGGAACCGGTGATGTTGATCTTGATCGCGCTGTTGTCCTTGGTACCTTAAGCGTTCAGGGCGGTGGCGAAAGTACGATTGAGATTGAAGATTCTAGGATTCGTAACATGAATGTGGAAAAAACCACAGGTGATGTCAGGGTACTTCTTAGAGGCAATACGACGGTTGATGTGACTACAGCAAAATACGGCAGTACACTGGAACAAGTTAGCATGACGGGTGAAGGTTATAAGAGTCTAAGATTAGATGGCAGTAATCTAAGTAAGCAAGAAACCATCTTAAAAGGAACGTTCCCGAGTGTGCTGGTGGATGATACAGTATTACTGTCTCTAGCATCTGGAAAAATTACGGATTTAAGAGTGAACGCTGGTTCGACCGGAAGTGTCATTAAATTGGCCAGTGGTACCACGGTAATCAATACGGATGTGTATTCAAGAGTAAGCTTTACTGGAACAGGTAGAATTACAACTCTAACAGCTTATGCCAATGACATCACTTATGAAACCAAGCCAAGTAAGATTACGAATGGAACTTCATTATCGAGACCACCGGTACTTGGAGAAGATAAAGAAGGACCTGTACCTACCTTTACACCAAAATCAGATGCAACAAATGTAGCAACCAATACAAAAAT
>NZ_JCBCDA010000060.1:0-2998 GCF_059865615.1 Petrocella sp.
CATTGTGGTTGAAACTTCAGAATATAAAGAAGTGATTTATCGATTGAATTACTTATTAGATACAAAAGGCTTTGGTTTGATTACCGGTGGTCCTGGTCGCGGTAAAACAACAGTTATAAGAAATTTTTCGAAATCTTTAAACACATCTTTGTATAAGGTGATTTATACTTCTTTATCTACCTTAACAGTCATGGAGTTTTATAAAAATCTAGCCACTGAGTTAGGCCTTGAACCGAGGTTTAGAAAAAGTGACAACTTCAAAATTATTCAGGCAGAGATCACTCGCTATGCTGTTGAAAAACGCATTACCCCAGTGATTATTATTGATGAGGCGAATTATATCAATAACAGTATTTTAAACGATTTAAAGCTTATTTTTAACTTCGATATGGATTCTGTCCACCGGGCTGTTGTCCTTCTTGTAGGCTTACCACAGCTTAACAATACCTTAAGACTAGTAGCTCACGAACCTCTAAGACAACGAATTACTATGAATTATCACTTAGAAGGTCTTAGTAAAGAAGAGTCTAAAAACTACATCTTGCAATCTTTAAAAGCCGGGAAATCTCATGTGAGTGTTTTTAGTGACAATGCTTTAGAGTCTATTGTGAATGCAGCTGGTGGCGTACCAAGAATTATAAACAAAATCTGTGATACATGTCTTCTCATTGGGCATAATAAAGACATCGATGAAATCAACAATGAAATTGTTATGATGGCTGTCGATGAAACAGAACTGGTTTAGGAGAATATTCTATGATTGAATTCAAATGTAAAAATGATGAAGAAGAGTGGTATGGTAGAATCTATAACATAGATAACTATGGTAATCATTATGAAATGAGAGTAGAGAGTCGTTCGGGACTACAGGTAATCTTTGGGTGCTCGAGTGGAGGAAATTTTATATGCTTGCCAGATTTTAATGCAGGATGTCATTTAGCGCATCTTCGAGACAGATTTTGGAATCAGGAGAGACTCATATCGATTATGGGTGAGGTTGATGGCATAACAATTGCAGAAGCGCTTTATCATGTCTATGGTTTAATTAAATAAAGATTGAAAAGGTCATACTTCTTTTAGATGAAGTATGATTTTTTGATGAGATATGTCCTTTAATCAATATCATTTAATTTGAGGAATCAGTATCAAATAGTTTGAATAAGACCTTTAAAACTTGAATAAATAGGAGTAAATAAATTGAAGATGAGTCCCCCAGATAATTTGAACATCAATATTAATGATGATTTCATCTTCATTTTCCTACCTCAACTGAAAAGATGAATACAAAGTCATGTATACTTGTTAGTAACAATACATCAGTACCTGATGTGAAAATAAAATCATATTGATCATATAAAGGATCATCAATAAACAAACTTGATTCTACTATTGGATTATTCTGATCTACTTCTTGTTTTATGTCTCTAATAGATATCTTGAAAAGGTTTATGAACATTTGTTTTATATCAACATCCAATTCAAGTCTATATACCAATTCACCTTTCTCACATGACTTAAATATTTCTTCTCTATTTCCATTTTCTCTAAAAATAACGCTTATATTGTCATTACTGTCTTTTGCATTTTCTTTAAACCATTGAATAAATGTAGATTCTTCATTGAGATGTGCATGCCTTCTAAAGGCATACACATCTTGTGCTTCATTTATTACTTCATTAATACAATCAATCAAGTCAAAATCAGAATAAGTTTTTTGCAAAAAATCAGGAAAATAAACTCTATAATTTTCTATTTTGTGGAATTCCATACCATGCATGTGCTCCATTTCTATTAGCAGTGTGATAATGGTCAAAGAATACTCCTACTTTATACCATGCCCAATGGTTTTCTGCACTTGTAGTTCCCAAACCAGTTCCAGAAACCGCGGCATAAGCAAGTGAGCCTGTATATGTGTAAATGCTTGTACCACTCTTGACTCTATTAATTGCATATGAAGCAGAAATCGGGTTTGGATTAATAACTACGGTATTTAACTTACCATAGGCCTTATAATAATACTTGTTATTCTTTTTAACATCTTCAATAACTGACTCAACAGCATAGCATATTACTCCTGCAACTGTTATAGCTAATGTAGCTAAAATCAATGCTTCTATAACCGTTGCAGTTAAAATAATTGTTCCTGCTGTAACAGCAGCTTGTCCAGAATATTCATCTTTTTTTATTTGATCCATTTTATCAATTTTCTTGATAAGTTTTCCATTTTCCTTAACTTCAATATCAATACTGTCTTCAGTTAATTCAGTGACTGAAACATCACCTGTTTTACCTTTTGAAAGTTCTTTAACACCTTTTATCTTACCTTTTCCGTCCTTATCAATGGTAAGTGTTGCTTCATCATCAACGCCTATTGCTTCTACTGTGATAATAAAATCATTTACTGATACTTCAAATTCTATGCCATCTACAAAAACTGTTTTGCCGTAACCAGTATCATTTTTAGCATACACAGATACACTACTCAGTATAATTGTAAATACTAGAATTAAACTTATTATTCTCTTTTTCATTTGCATATTTCTCCTTTTTTTGTACATAAATAATATATTTATAACTCTTCCTGTACGCTGAAGAGTATAAATCACAAGTTGAATATCAAATTAAAATTGGAAATAATATGCGAAATGATTATAAATAAAATACATTTCCCCACGCATTATTTTTATTTCCCCATCCTCTAACACTTTTCTCTGTATGATGGCTATTGAATAGAAATTTATAAGTGTAACCATCATTTATTGCTTTATATTATATGGTTAAAGGGTCAAAACTAAGTTTCACTAAATTCGCCTACCATATGTAGATTACGTTGATACATTCATAACTACATATGGTAGGTGAAAGTTCAACTATATAGTTTTGACGCCTTAACCATTATATTATAATATAAAGTTGTGTCAAGCTTTTTATTTATATTTTTTATCGTATTTTTCTGATGAGTTTAGCAATAAATCAGTCACTGAAATCTGTCTGTATA
>NZ_JCBCDA010000085.1:0-24648 GCF_059865615.1 Petrocella sp.
GTAATGGATCAATCTTCTTACCACTTTCATATGGCAGAATAAGCGCATGATAAATATATTCATGAAAATCACTAAGTTTATCTGTTAGTTGCTGCAGCAATGCTCTCATTTCTTTAAGAGCTTTATTTCCTTGCTCTTTTGATCCCTCTATATCAACACGCCTTGATATTTGAACAAGGTCTCTTAAGAAAACCCATAAGAAAGGCTGTTTTTCTAACTCTTTTATATAGCGCTCAAAAAATGTTTCTACTTTTTCAGTTTGTCTAATTGAGCTTATCATATCAAGTATAGTAGAAAGACCTATTATATTTGATTTTGTTTCTTGCTCATTTTCATAAATATTTAAATCCATCATTCTTTGCCAATTATACATCCACATCGTTTCATGGCTTTTTATTAATTGCTGATGACCACTACTAAATACTGCCGTAGCTTCGAAGTGCTCTAGATTATTTTTAACATCTGGACAATAAACAATATCTTTTATCTCCATCAATTCATCTTTTTCGCTACTATTATTTAAAAGAATATCTCTAAGATCCATCAACCAATCACCTCGCCTTCAACTTCTTATTTCATATTATATCGTACAACGTAAAAATTTGCAAAAAGAATCGTTTTTATTTTTTTACTTATTTGTACTTGACAACACAAGAGAGAATATTATACAATCAACTAGACAAGTTAAGTGTTTCATGTTAATCGCTTTTTTGTCGCCGTACTTTGAAAACTTCATACCGAACAAATTCCGTTTCTATTACACCTAATGCTAATTCAGTACACATGGTATAATATGATTAGCAAAATACCTGTGTACTATCGGATAGATAATAAACCAAGAAAGGATGATTACATGAATATAACACTTACCGATAGTAAACCAAAAGGAAACCGAACTTATAGAGTAGAAGACATTGCAGAACTTCTTGACATTGGTCGTACTTCTGCATATAACCTTGTAAAAGAGGGTCACTTCAAAACGGTACGCATTGGAACTTCCATACGAATTTCAAAAAAATCCTTTGATGAATGGCTTGACAGCCTAGCTTAGAAAAGGAGAATTCACATGGCTTCAATTGTAAAAAGAAAAGATTCATGGTCAGTCGTTTACTATTATAAAGACGAAACTGGCAAAAGAAAACAAAAATGGGAGAAGTATTCCGATGAAGCATCAGCACTGAAAAGAAAAGAAATTATCGAGATTGACCAATCCAAAAACACATTTCAAGTACCTACAGCTACAACCCTTATTGAATTAATCAATGATTATGTAGAGTTTGTAGGTAAAGATAAATGGGCTCATTCAACTTACTCTGGTAATATGGGGCTGATTAATAACTATATAGCTCCAATAATCGGTGATACAAAGCTACACGACATTAATAAAGCCTTTATTCGTAATTATTATCACCATACCTTATTAAATACACCTGCAATCACTAGAAAAGGAAGATATGAAGAACGTTTAGTTTCACCATCTATTGTTCGAGAAATACACAAGATTTTAAATCCTGCATTGAGCTATGGCACTGAATATGATTATATTGTAAGCAACCCTGCTAAAAATATCTCTTTACCCAAAGTTATAAAGAAAAAGCGTGATATCTGGGAATTTGAGACTTTTAAGAAAGCCTGTGACTTATGTGATAATGAACAACTGGATGCTATTATGCACCTTAGCTTTTCTTGTTCATTGCGAATTGGCGAAATTCTTGGACTTAAATGGGATGATGTGAATATATCAGAAGAAGCGATTGATTCAAAGAGTGCTTTTATTGATATCAACAAACAACTTCAAAGAGCTTCTCTTAAAAGCATTGAAACCTTAAAGAAAAAGAAAAAAGTAACCTTTATATTTCCACCTGTACTAGCTAATTCACAATCTAGAATTATTCTTATCGACACCAAAACTGAAAGTAGTCAGCGTATTGTATGGCTACCTAAGAGCGTATCAAAGAAGCTTATACGCATACGTGAAATTCAAAACAGTTGGAAAAACATACTTGGTGATGATTATACCGATTATAATCAGGTGTTTACAAAGCCAGATGGTAATCCAACCTTAACAAGAGTTGTCGAAAAGTGGTTTGATGATTTGATTAATCGTAATAACTTACCTAAAGTGGTTTTTCATTCACTTAGACACACCAGTACGACCTATAAATTACGTCTTTTCAAGGATATAAAAGCCGTTCAAGGCGATACGGGGCATTCACAGAGCAAAATGGTTACAGATGTTTATTCTCATATTCTTGATGAAGATCGTCGAACTAATGCTGAACTATTTGAACAGGAGTTTTATCAAAAAGATACGTCGGATTCAACTGATACAGATAAGTCAGAAGATCAAGAGAAATTACTAAATTTAATCAATGAACAACCGGAACTTGCCAAGCAGCTATTAAGTCTAATGAAAAGTATGACTGGTCATAATGATTAGCAAACATAGATTAGATTTTATCTTGATAGTTACATTATTAGCAAATAGCCAAATTCTATTAGCAAGTAAGAAATTAGCAAGCAATATTTATTAGCAAAAAAAATGACCTTCAGCTGTCATTTTATAAATCAAAATTCTAAACATTAAAAAGCTGTAGACTTCTACAATCAGCCTACAGCAACGTCCCTGGCGAGATTCGAACTCACGGCCTTCCGCTTAGGAGGCGGATGCTCTATCCTGCTGAGCTACAGAGACATGGTAAATATTTAGTTATTAGGACCCGCCCTACTTATTACTTAGGAGGCGAGTGCTCTATCCTACTGAGCTACAGAAACTTGTTTATAGATTTAGGATAACCCATATCTATAAGGGGACATACTATGAAATTATACTAAATTCATTGGAAAATGACAAGTGCTTTTACTTTTTGATTAAGTGCCACCTGAATAAATTTATTGCTACGCCTTCTTGTCAAAATCAAATTCAATCTTGCCATGAACCCATCCAGTGCCTTTAAATCGCATGCCCAGTGTCGGATAACCAATCATATCCTTACTGTTAATAAAAACATCTAAAGAAATAGACATACACCTGATTTTTAATCGAAACATTTCCTCATTAGTCGCATTGTTATGAAAAACGCCAATGTCCTCAATGTCGCCCAGTAATGAATAAATATCATCATGATCACCAACCGGTACAAAAAAACCTTCCAATACCGTTAGTATGTCTTCGTTTTGAAGTCTTTCTTGTAAGATCTCAGTGGCTTCTGTGGCTTCCTCGTCCAATATGGTCATTGCTTCTTCATCACCTTTTCTTGCCTGTTCCAATAGTTCTTCACGAATCATTTCTTCTTCCTTTTCAAGAAGTAAATCTGTATCATCTTTTTCAATAGGAAGAATAATTGTACCCTCTGCACAGTATACAACTAAATGGATACCTTTCACATAAATATGGTCATGCTTTTCAGCCATTTTATATTCAACCAGATTTTGAACAAAAAAAGATATTGGCGTTCCTGATTTTATTTCCTCGCAAAAGCCATGGTATACATTTTGCCGATTCAATTTAATCACGTCTACTTCATGGGTATTGGTTAAAAAACGTCCCTGAGAATGGGGAAGGAGGGCATGTACATTTAAGGCCTCATTTTCTTCAATGCTACCTCTTACCATTAGACCAAAATCATCGCCATAAGCCTTATAATATTCCACATTAAGAATGCCTGATTCCGATTCCCAAACAAACTTTTCTGTTGGGTCCTTAATTGTTTCAGCAACCATGCCTTCTGCCTTATCCTTCGTATCAAATTCAGTAAATCCTAACGCTCTTATATATAAAATCATTTTATCACCTTCTTCTACCAACAATTATTTCTAATTGTCATCTTGTGTAAAAACACTATAGCACTAACCCTATTTTTTGTCTAGAACAAAAGTGACTTTGCCCTGTTATAAAATTCTAAACATCCATCATCAAAATCATTTTATGACTACAACATCACAAAACGTTACAAACCATCTCATTAAAAAATGCTTGTAACGCTTTAGTTTATTTAACCGGTATTGTATTCTTTTAGGCCTGTGATGGATATGCTTGAAGGCGAAACAGTTTAACACCATTATCCCAAGTCGCTTGAGTAACTTCTTCTGTTGTAAGTCCTTTGATTTTAGCTATCGCATCTATAATATAGGGCAACATGCTGGAGTCGTTTCTTTTTCCTCTAAAAGGCACTGGAGCAAGATAGGGTGCATCTGTTTCTACCAACAGATTTTCAATAGGCACAGCACCTACCACTTCTACTAATTTCTTTGCATTCTTAAAAGTAATCACGCCACCTATACCTATATAATAACCTAGCTTTACATAACGTAGCGCTGTTTGAGCACTACCACTAAAGCAATGGATGACACCACCAACCTTATGGCCTTCATTTTCAAGTAATACGTCATAAGTGTCCTTAGAAGCCTCTCGACTATGAATAATCATAGGCATATCAAGATTCACAGCCAACTTGATTTGATGTCTAAACCACAGTTTTTGCACTTCAGGGGGTACTGTATCATAATAATAATCCAATCCGATTTCGCCAATTGCTACAACTTTTTCATAGACAGACATAGCTAGAAGCAATTCAAGGTCATGCTCTTTCATAGTCTGTACATCATGAGGATGCACACCTACTGAGCTGAATATGTTCGAATGCATTTTAGCAAGCTCCAGAGATTGTCTTGAGCTTTTCATGCTCGCAGCAGTATTAATGATGATACCAACCCCTGCTTCTTTTACCTTTTTTAATACGGCTTCTCGATCCTGCGAAAAGCTTTTGTCATCATAATGGGCATGACTTTCAAATATCATGAAATCACTTCCTCTTCTACCTAACTTCGCTACCGGATGCAATATCGCCATCAACAGTACCAAGCTTAAGATGTCCTTCTTGATCACTTGCAGCTAGAATCATGCCTTCCGAAAGAACGCCTCTCAGCTTTACAGGCTTAAGATTCGTTACGACTATGAGTTTCTTACCAACCATATCTGCCGGTTCGTATGCATGGGCTATTCCGGATACAATCTGTCTAACTTCTTCACCTATTTTTATTTGTGATACAAGAAGCTTGTCAGCATCAGGATGCTTCTCACATGCAATAACTTCACCAATCTTCATGACCACTTTTGTAAAATCATCAATGCTGATTTCTTCTATAATTACGGGTGGCTTCTCTTTTTTCTTCTCTTGTTTTTGTTTTTTAGGTTTTTCTTCTAACACTTCTGCTAGCGCCGGATTAATCTCTATAAGCTTCTGTTTTTCATCTATTCTGGCAAATAAAACTTCTGCTACACCAACATGCTCACCAACCACGGTTCCCACAAAAGTCTGAATGGATTCCCAATCCTTATGGGATGCATTAATCTGGTCTAGTATTTTTGATGCGGTTTCAGGCATAAAAGCAGATAGTAATACAGCGGATATTCGAATACTTTCAAGTAAATTATATAGAACTGTCCCAAGACGTTCTTTTTGTTCTTCATCTTTTGCTAGTATCCAAGGACACGTTTCATCAATGTATTTATTACTTCTTCTAAGCAATGTCCAGATAGCATCCATAGCTTCAGCAACTTTAAGCTGATCCATTTTTTGGGCTACTCTCCCGGGCGTTTTTATAGCCAAATCTGTTAATTCATGATCGATGGTCTCGGCTTTGGTTGGTGCTTGAATAACACCATCAAAGTATTTCGTTACCATGGCAACCGTTCTGTTAACCAGATTACCTAAAATATTAGCAAGGTCCGAATTGGTTCTGGCTATTAAAAGTTCATAGGTCAGTGTACCATCCTGGGCAAAAGGCATTTCATGTAATACAAAATAACGAACCGCATCTACTCCAAAATGCTTAACAAGCTCTTCAGCATAAACGACATTTCCTAAGGACTTGGACATTTTATCTTGTCCTACCATAAGCCAAGGATGCCCAAAAATTTGCTTAGGTAGCGGTACATTAAGGGCCATCAACATAATGGGCCAATAAATTGTATGGAATCGAAGAATATCTTTTCCAATGATATGTACATCCGCCGGCCAATATTTATTAAATAATGAACCGCTTTCACCTTCAGGGTTGTAGTTCAGTCCTGTAATATAATTACTAAGTGCATCAATCCAGACATAAACGACATGGCCTTCATCAAAGGTAACTGGCACGCCCCAATCAAAGGAAGTTCTTGAGACACAAAGATCCTGAAGACCGTTTTTCAAGAAATTATTGACCATTTCATTTTTACGGGATTCAGGTTGTATAAATTCAGGATGGGCCTCAATATGGGCCATTAATCGCTTTTCATATTTACTAAGCTTAAGAAAATAGGCTTCTTCACTGGTTCTTTCTACCGGTCTACCACAATCCGGACAAACATTCTCTTCAAGCTGTGACTCTGTAAAGAAGGATTCACAAGGTGTACAATACCAACCTTCATAACTGCCTTTGTAGATATCACCTTGGTCATATAGTCTCTCAAAAATCTTTTGGACGGTTTTTTCATGTTCTTCATCCGTAGTTCGTATAAACTTGTCATAACTTGTATTCATAAAATCCCATATATGTCTAACTTCTCCGGCTATTTTATCTACATGGGCTTGTGGCGTTATGCCCTCTTCTTGTGCTTGCAATTGTATTTTCTGACCATGCTCATCTGTTCCGGTCATAAAGAAGACATCATAGCCTTCTAGTCTTTTAAATCTAGCGATGGCATCTGTTAGAACCGCCTCATAGGTGTTGCCTATATGGGGTGTTTTAGACGTATATGCAATAGCCGTTGTGATATAGTATGTTTTCTGGCTCATCAAGGTTCCTCCAATATTTATTAAATGACATATGATTAAGGCATCATATTTATGTTAAAACATGTCATTTTTCTATCCCCATTATATATGTAACGACTCTAAAAAGCAAGGTTTCAAGGACCTAGAGTCAATGTGTCTTCTTAGTCTGGGCTTTTTGGAGGAAATCATATGCTTTCTTATAGTCTCCAAGTTCAAAGTAACACTTACTTAAGTCTTCATAAATCATAGAAACAATTGTATAGCAGGTCTCATCACTGTATGCCTCAATGGCTTTTTCAAGATATTTAATGGCTTTTTCATATTGACCCTTGTTCAAAAATGCAGAGCCTAATACCTGATTATATCTGGCCAAACTATAATTGTCATAATCAATTACATCCACCTTATTACTGTCTTCAATAATACCTTCGTAATCTGCTTCAATAAGCTTAAGATACATTGTTTGAACTTCTCGACTTGCAAGAATTCTATTAACTAGGTCTTTGCTTTTTTTATGATAGGATTTGGCAAGGTCAATTTCCATAAGATATCCACAGGTTTCAGCCAATTGTGCATATACTTTATATAGATATATGTCCGATGACATTAGCAACTCATTTTCATATTTCAGGATTTTTACATAGGCTGATTTGGCCTTTTCATAGTCCCCGTCTTGCATGTACCTATTTCCTAAATACATATAGCTGTTCATATATAAATTCATCATCATCATGCTGCGCATCACCATCGGGTTATGAATGATCTGTTGCTCAATAAGATTGGCACTGGCTAAGTAATCTTTAGATTCATTTAAAACCATTAGTTCTACAATGATGTTAGATAAACTCAAATCTTTATGATTTTCGTCCATAAAATATCCTACGGATTTTCCTAACCGTTTTGCTAAATACTCCATTGTCTTCATAGAGGGGGTGGCTTGATCATTCTCAATTTGGCTTAACATATTACGAGTTATAAAATCTCCCGCAAGTTCTTTTTGTGTCATTTGTAAATGTAGTCTGATTTCACGGATTTTTTGTCCCAATGTCATATCTTCCATATATATCACCTCCCAGTTTAGTCTATACGTAAATTTAATTTACTATTAGTGTATCATCATACCCCATTTTTAGCAATAAAAACCTTAGCTTGACAATATATTTATGAAAGTATACAATAATAGTAAATAGAATTTACTTATTTTTAGGAGGGGATATATTATGTCAGATTGGTGGGAACAACTTAATTCATTACAGAAATTTTTCTATTTTATTGCAATACCTTCCACTGTTATACTTATTCTGCAATCCATTCTTACACTAATTGGATTCGGTCTAGATACAGATATGGATTTGGATGGTGATATAGATTTTGGTGGTGGTGACCCTATTTCAGAGTTTGATATGGATTTAGATTCTAGTCTTGATGTAGATTATGAAAGCTTAGGCGGAATGTCTGATTTTCGTTTTGTAACTTTTAAAGGCTTGATTGCTTTTGCCACCATGTTCGGATGGGTCGGCGCTGCTTTTGCCAGCACTTCTGTTCATTTTGCCATCACCTTACTATTAGCTCTAGCAGCCGGATTATTCAGTATGTTTGTTATTGCTACATTGTTCTATGGTATATCAAAACTTCAATCCAGTGGCAATTTAAATTATCGTCTGGCCATCGGCAAAGAAGCTCAGGTTTATATTCCTATTCCACCCAGTAAAAAGGGACAAGGCAAAGTACAGCTTATGCTTCAAGAACGTTTGATTGAAGTGGATGCAATCACAGAAGAAACTGAAGCCATTGGCACCGGAGAGACCGTTCTTATTGTAGATATGTTAAATGCGACAACCATGGTGGTTGAGCGTTTAAAATAAATAAAGGCACAATTGTGTCAAAACATCATAAAGGAGAGAGCATATGGAAATATTAATTGGTTTAGTGATTTTTGTCGTACTGGTCTTCATGACCATAATGGCATTATTGTCGAGGTACAAAAAGTGTCCGTCTGACAGAATACTGGTTGTTTACGGTAAGGTTGGCAAAGGTGCTTCCGGCGCAAACAAAAGTGCCAAATGTATTCATGGTGGCGCTGCTTTTATTTGGCCGATTATTCAAAGCTATGAATTTCTAAGTCTGACACCCATCTCCATCAGTGTTGATCTCAAAAATGCATTAAGTAAACAGAACATTCGAATCGATGTACCTTCAAGATTTACCGTCGGTGTTTCCACCGAATCCGGCGTCATGCAAAACGCCGCTGAAAGACTACTCGGTCTAAAGCAAGCTGAGATCGAAGAGTTGGCAAAAGATATCATCTTTGGGCAGTTGCGTTTGGTTGTTGCTACCATGGATATTGAGGAGATTAATACCGATAGAGATAAGTTCTTAACCGCTGTTTCTCATAATGTTGAATCCGAACTCAAAAAAATCGGTTTAAGGTTGATTAACGTTAACGTTACGGATATTAAAGATGAGTCCGGTTATATTGAAGCGCTTGGTAAAGAAGCTGCTGCAAAAGCCATCAACGATGCCAAAAAATCTGTTGCTGAAAAAAACAGAGACGGATCCATCGGACAAGCACAAGCACAACAAGATGAGCGTGTTCAAGTTGCCACAGCCAATTCGTTGGCCATTCAAGGTGAAAATGAAGCCAAAGTAACCGTTGCTAATTCTGATGCCATAAGAAGAGAACGGGAGGCCGAAGCTTTAAGACGTGCTACCGCTTCTGAGAAAGTTCAAAATGCAAAAGCCCTAGAAGAAGCATACTCTGCAGAAGAAGCTGCTGAGAAAGCAAGAGCTGCTAGAGAAAAAGCGACCAAAGAGGCCGATATTCTTGTTGAAGCTGAAATCGACAAATCACGTGTAGAGATTGCAGCTGAAGCCATGGCAGAACAAACCCGTCGTCATGCAAAAGGTGAAGCAGATGCAACCTTCTTTAAAATGGATGCACAAGCACGTGGTATCCAAGAGATTCTTACTAAACAGGCCAATGGTTATGAGAAGCTTGTTAAAGCTGCCGGTGATCCAAACTCGGCCATCAAGCTTATTCTTGCTGATAAGATAGAAGATCTCGTCAAAACACAAGTGGAAGCCATTAAAAACATCAAAATCGATAAAGTTACAGTTTGGGACAGTGGTGCTAATGCTGGCAATGGTGAAAAATCATCTACCGCCGGTTTTCTCTCCGGTCTAATGAAATCCATACCTCCAATGCAGGAAATGTTTGATATGGCTGGCATGGATCTACCAAGCTACCTTGGTGCCAAACAGCCTGACTTATCAGATGATCTTCCGATGGATGAGGACAATTCTAAAATGAGCAACGCTCAAGCTGAGGAGTAATCAAATAAAAACAATGTAGTTGCAAATCATAGGGGTCACATCAATCTGATGTGACCCCTATTTGTATTCCTATTCTTATATTAATCTTGCTTCTTCGTTTTAAAGAAATCTTGTACACTGTTAAGAGCCTTAACCAGAACATCCAATTGTTCCCCTTCAAGACGTTTCATGATGGCCTTAATCATCTCATCATGAAAGACCTCATGATGTTTATAAGCATCTGTACCTTTTTCTGTCAGGGACACTAAAACAACACGTCGATCTTTTGCAGAGCGCATTCTTTTGACATAACCTTTTTTTACAAGGTTATTAATTGCGATGGTTAGGGTTCCAACGGTTACTTCCAAAGATTTAGCTATGGATGACATATTCTTTTTCTGACTCAATCCAATCACTTCAATAACGTGCATATCGTTTAAGGAAATATCCTTAAATTCATCTGTTATTAACGCTTTCTCTTCATATGTGAGTATATTATTAAATAATTTAACCAATAGATCATTTAGTGCATCATAGGCTTCATTCAAGGCGTTCACCAACTTTACTTTGATAATCAAAGTATATCGAAACTTACCTCATCTGTCAATTCCTTTATAAGACTTATCTCAAACGCATCACATCGTCATACAAGATAAAAACTATAGCAAACCTATCATATCTTTAACAGAATCAAAAACATAATTCGCTCTTGTTTCACTATTTTGATAATCTACTTTTTTTGTTTCTCCTGAATAGACCAAAACAGTTGCAATTCCGGCATTTATACCCGTTTTTATATCTGTATAAAGTCGATCACCAACCATAATCATATCTGTTTTATTCAAACTATATTTATATGCAATGCTCTCCACCACTTCTTTATTGGGTTTTCCCATCACCTTCGGTCGTTTCCCTGTTGATGCTTCAATCAACGCCGCCATCGCACCTGCGTCCGGCATGAATTTATCGTTTGGTAGGGGGCAATTAAAGTCAGGATGGGTAGCAATATATGTGACGCCTTCTGATATGTACTCGCAAGCAATCCAGAGTTTCTCATAAGTTAATGTTGTATCAAATCCAAGAACAACATAATCCACTATCTGATTTCTTTCTTTCACCAACGTAAAGCCAGCTCTCTCAAACTCATCTTCCAAAGATTTTGTGCCCAGTAAAAAGACTTTAGCACCCTTTTTGTATTTGCTTAGATATAACGTCGTTGCTTCCCCTGATGTAAAAACCTCTTCTTCTGTTACATGAATACCTAAACGGGTTAACTTATCCACATAGGTACTTTTATTCTTCGAAGAATTGTTGGTAAGAAAAATATATCTTTTTCCCTCACTTTTAATTGCCTCTAAGAATTCTTTCGAACCATCAATCAGCACATCTCCTAAAAAGATGGTGCCATCCATATCTAGCAAATATACGGTTTTTTCTTTTAATATTGTCAAAATAGTGCCTCCTATGATGAGTGACCTTCTCTTGGCTTCGCCTAATCCACCGCAGATGAAAAATCCTTTTCATCTTTAACTTGTGGATTACCATCGCTAAGTAATTCTATGTGGGAAAATTCTGCTTAACTTAATTTTCCCACAGAATTTCTAAGCTCTTGGCTTCGCCTAATCCACCGCAGATGAAAAATCCTTTTCATCTTTAACTTGTGGATTACCATCGCTAAGTAATTCTATGTGGGAAAATTAAGTTTTAACTAAATAGATTTAATGTGAAGAGTGCAACGCCTTCGGAATAGGTTACAAGTAGAAGTACCGCTATAAGGGCTACTATAAAAGGCCATACTTCTTTGATGAAGTCTTCTAGCTTTACATTTACAATAGAACATACGGTGAACATCATGGATCCAAAGGGCGGTGTTAAACCTCCGACCATTATATTTACAATAAAGATCATACCAAAGTGAATCGGATCAACACCAAACATCTTAACCGCTGGAACAAGTAGTGGCGCTAAGATAACAAGAGCTGCCCCACCTTCAATGAACATACCTATAAAGAGCAATAGTATATTGATGACCATTAATAAGACAAAAGGGCTGTCTGTCATATTCACTAAGAATTCCGTGATTATTTGTGGGATTCTCTCAAGAGTAAGATAGTAACCAAATACTTTTGCGCTGGCAATAATTGCCATAACTGCGCCGGTGCTTTTAACTGTATCCATTAGAATCAAAGGAATGTGCTCAATTTTTAGTTTTTTGTAAACCACAAAACCAACGATTGTTGCAAATACAACCGCAATACCACCCGCTTCAGTAGGTGTAAAAATACCAAAACGCATACCCATAATAATGGCAAAAGGAATAAACAATGCCCATACAGATACAATAAACTGTTTGAAAATAGCCATTGGTGATGACATTTTTTCACGACTGGGTTGATAATTTCTTCTAACTGAAATGATATGAACTGTAATCATCAAGGCAAGTGCCATAAGAATTCCTGGCATATAAGCCGCTAAAAACATACTTCCAACAGATACATTGGCAATCAATGCATAGAGTATAAGGTTCGTTCCTGGAGGAATAACCGGACTGATTGCAGAAGAAGCTGCTGTTATAGCCGCTGAAAACGGCCTAGAGAAACCTTTTCGTTCCATTTCAGGTACAAGTATTTTGGATTGCATGGCAGCATCAGCGTTAGCTGAACCGGATATACCACCCATTAATGCACTTAATAGTACATTAACTTGTGCCAAACCACCTTTTGTATGACCAACTAAAACATCGGCAAAGTCCATTAAGGCCTTACTGATCCCTGAATGATTCATTACAGATCCCACCATAATAAAGAACGGTACTGCCAAATATGGAAAAGATTCGACAGCGGTTACAAATTGCTGAATCACCATTTGTATGGGCATCGATGTGTTAATAAATATAAAATAGAACAGTGATGCGCCCATTAGGGCAAATGCAATTGGAATATTAAGAAAAAACAAGATAAAGAGTACGCCTATCGGTAATAAAGCTTCCATATTAATATTCCTCCTTACGATCTTTGAGCTGCTCTAATTGTTCTTCTAATAGATGCTCATCTAAGTCATCTTCAATATCTATATTGATATCATGGTCAATAAATATCTTTCTAAAGCTTTGTATTAAGAAATAAATAGAATAAATTGATATCAACCCAAATGATACAATGATAGAGGCATAAATATACTTGTATGATACCTCAAGGGCTGCTGTTATTTTTGTAGATCCTAGCACATATAAAATACTGTAATAGAACATTGTACCGGATAAGACTGTTACAGCCAAAGATGTAATGAATACAACCACTGACTGACCTTTTTTAGGTACTAACTTAGTTAAGACCTCAACACCAATTAAGCCTTTGGTTTTATATGCATTGGCAAGGCCTAAAAAGATTGTCCATACAAAGCATCCTACAGCAATTTCTTCAGCCCATGTAAAGGTGAACTTTAGAAAATACCTGGTAAAAACATTCATGATGACGATGACGGATGTAATGGCTAAGAATATGGACCCAACATAAAGTTCAAAATGTACACCAATATGCCTTAAATGTTTATTCATGGTGACCTCCTATTTCTGTTTTTCATCTTTAGACCTTAATAACGTTCCTCCTAAATTGTAGGAGGAACGCTATTAAGTTAAAGATTAGAAGCTTTTATTGATTTATTTTTATTGATTTGCCTTTATTATTTCTAATTCTGCTAAAATTGCTTCATAAATACCTGGTGTCCATTGATCAAATTTTGTAAATACTGGTTCCGCAGCTTTTAGGAATGCATCTGAGTCTACTTCATGGAAAGTTACACCTTCTTCTTTTAGAAGCTTTGCCATTTCCTCTTCTGCTTTGATGGTTTCTTCTAAGTTTTCTATCATACCTTTTTCAAATTCTTCTACAAGAATAGTTTGCTCTTCTTCTGTTAATTTATCCCATAGTTTAGTAGAAATTGATATTGCAGAAACACCTAATAAATGGTTGGTTAAAGAATACTCTTTAACATTTTCATATTGTTGTGTTCCATAATAGGTCATGATTGAACCTTCAATACCATCAATAACACCTTGTTGAAGCGCTGCATATGTGTCTGGATAAGGCATTGCAACCGGATTTCCGCCCATAGCTTCTATTGTGAATGTATATAATTGACTGGTGGGAACACGAATATTCAAGCCTCTCATGTCTTCTGGTTTCGTGATTGGTGTTTTGGTCATCATACTTCTAAAACCAAATATCCAGTCCAAAGAAAGTACTTTTATGCCATACTCATCTTCAATTTTCTGATTCATTGCTTGTACAAGTGGTGTTTGCATCATTGCAAAAAACTCATCAAAGTTTTTGTATAAAAATGGCCCTGTTACTGCATTGTAATCCGGTACATAGTCGCCAAGGAAGTTAATACCTTCAACCATGATCCAGTCAGAACCTTGTACGATTTGTTCCATACCGTCTTTACCGATTGGTAAAACACCATTGGTGAAAAGTTGTAATTCTAATGAGCCATTACTTCTTTCATTGATTGCATCTACAACTTTAACTAAAGAAATAGCTGTTTGCTCATTATCAACAAATTTTGTACTGACTGTGATTACCTTTTTTTCTACAGGTGTTGCTGGTGTTTCTGTCGCTGTTTCATCCGTTGCAGAAACCGCTGTTGTCTCTGCATCTGTTGTTGCTTTTGCCCCACAACCTGCTAGTGACAAAATCAAAACCAGTGCCATTAAAATTGATAAAAACTTCTTCATTTTACTTCCTCCCAGTTTAAATGTTTTGTTGTTATTTTCTTGATTAGTATTGCTTAGCTACTATAAAAACTATATAGCTATTCAATAAAATCAGCAATCAACTATCCTGTTTTTTTGTTGAATAATATGAACTCACTTCATAATTTATGTCTTTTATTGTATTTTTAAACATTAAATCCACTTATATATTCCATTCTATGGATAAATTATACATCTTCTTTTCAAAGAAGAAAGCTGACTTTGTCACACTACATGACTTTATGATCAAGATAAAGGGAAATAAAAAAAGCCTCAAAGGCTTTAAACCTTTGAGACACTTTAACTTACTTGGCAACGTGTAATCTATTAGGAAATCATCGTCGCTTCCTTATTATTAATACGGGTCATACAATAGTGGATAATATCACTTCTTTTGATAATGCCTATGAAAATATTCTGATCATCAACAACTGGAACATAGGCTTGAGTAGATGCCATATCAATAATAGAGTCAATACTTGATCCAATAGAAATAGCGTTGATATTATAGTGACGCTTAATCTTTCTTAAGCTTTGTTGTTCAATAATCTCTATGCTGTAGTTGCAATGGTCCTTAAGATGCCAAAGTATATCACCTTCTGACAAGCTATCTACATACCGTCCCTTCTCGTCCAAAACCGGCAAACTTGTATACTTGTGTTGTTTCATAACTTCCAAGGCTTGCCCTACTGTGTACTTTTTTTCAAGTGTGATGACTTCACTCTTTGGTGTCAAAAAAAACGCAACATTCATTTATTCACTCACCCTTTCCAAACACAACCTAATACATTAACACTCTATTATAATAATACCATATTAATATGAATGGAATGTGTAAAAACTATTTAAAATCTATTAACAAGAAAAAGTGGTGAAACCACGTTATGAGCTTCTAACCATAAAAAAGTTTACTGACAAATGCTTTTAATATGGCCGCATCACCATCTGAACGTTCTATTTCCTTAACAATCGCCGATCCTACAATGACACCGTCCGCAATAGTTTCCAGACGTTTGACATCTTCATAATCCGCTATTCCAAATCCAATGGCTACCGGTAAAGAAGTCTGAGACTTGACATCCTTAATGTAGTCCTCAATATCCTTTGCAAATTCAGAAGTACGACCGGTAACCCCAAGTGATGAGACACAATAGACAAAACCATTACATTCACTGGTAATAAGTGTTACTCTATCCTTTGAAGTCGGTGCTACTAAGGGAATCATTTCCACACCATATTTTTTCATATAGGGCAATATCCCTTCCCGTTCTTCGTAAGGAATATCTGGAATGATTAATCCATCAATTCCCACCATAGCACATCTTGCAATAAACCTTTCTACTCCGTAAACCATCAGAGTGTTCGCATACATAAGAAAAAGCATCGGTATATCTGTAGCGGTCCTACACCTAGCTGCTAATTCAAAAACTTGCTCCACTGTTACGCCGCTCGCTAAGGCTCTAGTAGATGCAGCTTGAATAACCGGTCCGTCTGCCAAGGGGTCTGAATACGGAACTCCGATTTCCACAATATCTGAACCACCTTCTATCAAGGCTTTGACCAACTCAAAGCTCTGATCTATACTGGGATCTCCCGCAGTCAAAAAGCTGATATGGGCTTTTTTACCTTCTTTTTTTAGTTTCATAAATGTCGCTTCTATTCGATTCATGCTATTGCCTCCTATTTGTTTAGTTTTTCAAGACCGGTCTTGCCGTCTCTAAAATAATCCATAACGGTATGGGTATCCTTATCGCCTCTTCCCGAAAGATTAATGACAATAATTTCTTCCGGCTTCATCGTTGGGGCAATTTTCATAGCATAGGCTATGGCATGAGAGCTCTCAAGAGCAGGAATAATACCTTCTATTTTTGAAAGCATTTCAAAAGCATCTAAGGCTTCTTGATCTGTAATCATTTCATAGGTTGCCCTTTTAACATCTTGTAGATACGCATGTTCTGGCCCGACACCGGGATAGTCAAGTCCCGCAGATATGGAATGTGCCGGTATGATGTTACCATTTTCATCCGTTAAAAGCATCGTTTTCATACCGTGGAGCACACCCAAGGTGCCACCTACCGCTTTATTAAGTACCACAGCGTGTTTACCCGTTTCTACACCTAATCCGGCAGCCTCAATACCAATCAAATCCACTTTGAGGTCTTTAACAAAAGGATAAAAGATGCCCATCGCATTGCTACCACCACCTACACATGCAATAATCTTATCCGGTAGTCGTCCTTCTTTTTCAAGTATTTGTCTTCTGGTCTCATCACCAATAACCCTTTGAAAGTCTCGAACCATTGTTGGATAAGGATGAGGGCCCACAACCGACCCAATAACATAAAAGGTGTCTTCCACAGTCCTAACCCATTCCCTAATGGCTTCATTAGTGGCATCCTTAAGAGTAGAAGTCCCTGATGTCACTGTAACAACCTTAGCGCCCAATAACTCCATCCGAAATACATTTAGTTGTTGTCTTTGAACATCTTCCTCACCCATAAACACTGTACATTCCATACCAAATAAAGCCGCGCCGGTTGCTGTTGCCACACCATGCTGTCCTGCCCCCGTTTCTGCAATCACTTTTTTCTTTCCCATTCTTTTTGCCAGTAAAATCTGACCAAGAACATTGTTAATCTTATGTGCACCTGTATGATTTAGATCTTCTCTTTTTAAATAGATTTTGGCACCTTTTAGAATTTCAGTCAAACGCTGTGCCAAATATAAAGGTGTTTCCCTCCCTACATATTCCTTAAGATAATAGCGATATTCCTTCATAAATTCTTCGTCTTTTGAGTACTTATCAAAAGCTGCTTCTAATTCTTTTAATGGGTACATCAACGCCTCCGGTACATACTGACCGCCAAACCGTCCAAAATTCTTATTCATCTTCCATTTCCTCCTCATAATACTTAGCCAATATTTTAAATAACTTATCCACTTTTAGTGGGTCTTTCATTAACTTTGTTTCTAGTCCGGAATTAAAATCCAATACATCCGGAATTATATTCTCTAAAACAGATAAAATGTTTTCCGGTGATAATCCGCCTGCTAGTATCAACTTCTGAGATATATACCCATAATCATTGACCCATTTATGATTAAAAGACTGGCCTGTACCTCCTGTCGCACCTTTATAATAAGTGTCCAGCAGCACCCCATCACAATCCGGGTATTGCCTAATCTCTAGAAGGCTATTCTCATTTTCAATCGGAATGCTTTTCCATACTTCAACAGGTATTTTTAATACTTCATCATTGGTCTCTTTGCCATGCAGTTGTACCACATTCAAATCACATTCTACTATAGCCCTTTTTATTTCTTCATAAGTAGCATCTACAAAAATACCAACCACCTTGATATCTTTTCTAATTAAAGGCCTTATTTCTTTTCCTTTTTCCAAACTAACTTGACGTTTACTGGGTGCAAAAATTAGTCCTACATAATCTACCGGATATCTGTTGATGAATGCGATTTCCTCTTGGGTTTTGATCCCGCAAATCTTAACTTCAAATCCCTTTGCCATCATATGCCTCCTTAAAAGCTTTCGCCATTAATCTAATGTCTCCACGCATAAAACTCTCACCCACCAATACGCCATCAATATCCACTTTTTTTAAAATGGTAAGATCTTCCGGTCTATGTATACCGCTTTCACTTATGACCAATTTGTCTTTTGGCACATAGCTTCTCAACTTAAGTGTGGTTCTAATATCTGTTTTAAAGGTCTTTAGATTCCGATTGTTAATACCTATAATCCTAACATCTCCTTTAAGCGCCTGCCCAATTTCATCCTTCGTATGGGTTTCCATTAATACTTCCATCCCAAGACTTTTTGCTAACATACTGTACTCTCTTATTTGTACATCTGTTAATATGGCTACAATCAACAAGATACAACTTGCACCAATAGCTCTTGCATGATAAACCTGATTGGCTTGAACAATAAAATCTTTATACAATATTGGCATTTCAACCGTTTTGGCTACTTTAGCAAGGTAGCGCGCATGACCCATAAAAAAATCTTCCTCCGTTAAAACTGAGATAGCATCTACTGAATGAGCATAAAGCTTAGCAAGGGCAACTGGGTCAAAATCTTCTTTGATTAACCCTTTTGACGGTGATGCTTTTTTTATTTCTCCGACAATAGATAAACCATCCTTTACAATTGCATCGTAAAATGAAGGTGGTGTCTTGGTCCTTGTTATTTGTTCTATCAATTCTTCAATTACTAAAGGTTGATCCTTAAGTCTTTTTTCTTTTTGACTAACAATGTCTTTCAAAAATAATCTTTTTGACATGAATTCACCTCTTACCAAATTCTTGAGTTTTGGTCGCAAACGCTTCAAGCTTGGAAATGGCAAGGCCTGTGTTGATGACATGCTTTGCAAGTTCTATACCTTCTTGTATATCTTTCACCTTGTCCGCTATAAATAAAGCTGCTCCAGCATTTAAAACTAATATATCCCTCTTAGGTCCAATAATCTCACCACTTAAAACCTGTCTTAGAATCTGAGCATTTTCTATAACATCACCACCTTGAAGATCTTCTAAAGTAGCTCTATCAATACCATAGTCTTCCGGTTTGATTATATAGCTTACTATATTTCCATCTCTAAGCTCAGATACAAAAGTTTCATCGGTTACTGTAATCTCATCTAGACCATCTTTTCCGTGAACCACCATAGCTCTTTGTACACCTAAGGCTTGAAGTACTCTGGCAAAAATATCTACCAAAGCTTTATCAAATACCCCCAGCACTTGGGATTTTGCATTAGCCGGATTGGCCAATGGTCCTAAGATATTAAAAATCGTTCTAAATCCCAATGCTTTTCTGGTTGGGCCTACGTGACGCATAGCGCTATGGAAAGTGGGAGCAAATAAAAAGCCAATCTGTAGTTCATCAATACAAGCTTTAACTTGTTCAGGGTTTAGATCGATTTTCACCCCACATGCTTCAAGTACATCTGCGCATCCACACTTGCTGGATACAGAACGGTTACCATGCTTTACAACCGATACACCGGCCGCAGCTGCTACAACCGCAACCGCTGTAGATATATTATAGGTACCACTACTATCACCTCCAGTGCCACAAGTATCAAGCGTTTCAGTATCTTGCAAGTCAATGGACAAGGCCTTTTTTCTAAGAACTTTGGCACCGGCTACAATCTCATGGAGACTTTCTCCTTTGATTTTTAGAGCTGTCAAAAAACTAGCAATCTCAGCATCACACTTTTCACCACTCATGATTTCATTCATATACATCATCATTTGTTCTTCTGTTAAGTCTTGTCCTATCATCAATTGGTCCAATAATTCATGTGCCATCTTTATACCTCCTAACATAACATGTTTACAAAGTTTTCAATGATTTTTCGACCTTGAGGCGTCAGTATAGATTCTGGATGAAACTGAAGTCCATATGTTAAGTGGCTCTTATGTTTCATAGCCATAATCTCGCCTTCTTCGGTTTTAGCCAGTACATCAAAACACTCTGGCAAGGTTGCATATTCAACGACCAAGGAATGGTACCTCGCAACTTCAAGATTTAAATCCATGTCACGAAACAGGTCATTCTTAGTTAAGGATATGGTAGAACACTTACCGTGATAAAGCTCTTTAGCATGTATAATTTTGCCTCCAAAAGCTTGTCCGATACATTGATGACCTAAACAAACGCCCAGTATGGGTATTTTACCAGAAACCTTACTAATTATATCAAGACAACTACCCGCATCCACCGGTGCTTTAGGACCGGGGGATAGGATCATTTTATCCGGTTTTAAACCAAGCAGTTCGTCTGCTGTTATTTTGTCATTGCGTATGACTCGAATGTCCTTTTCATAGACACCGACAAACTGATAAAGGTTGTAGGTAAATGAATCATAATTATCTATTAGTACAATCATAAATGCCTCCTTGACTTATATGTGAATGGCTTTAATTTGAGCCTCTGCTTTATTTCTTGTTTCCTCATACTCCATAGTTGGATCTGAATCTGCTACGATACCGGCACCGGCTTGTATATATACCTTTTCATCTTTAATAATCATAGTTCTTATGGCAATACACATATCCATATTCTTGTTATAACCAAAATAACCGATTGCGCCACCGTATATACCACGCTTGCTTTCCTCTAGCTCATCAATAATCTCCATGGCTCTTATCTTGGGTGCACCCGATAATGTACCTGCCGGGAGAAAACTCATTAAAACTTCAAACATATCCTTATCTTCATCTTTCTCTCCTTCTACTAAAGAAACCAAATGCATTACATGGGAGTATTTTTGGACTTTCATGTAACTGGTCACTTCAACAGAACCAATCTTAGCAATCTTACCCATATCATTACGCCCTAGATCCACCAACATATTATGTTCCGCTCTTTCTTTTTCATTCTCTAACAAATCCTTAGCCAGTTCTTCGTCTTCCATAGACGTTACTCCTCTTTTTCTAGTCCCAGCAATCGGACAGTTCTTAATATGATTGCCTTTCATTTCTACTAACATTTCTGGTGAAGATCCAACAATGTAATAAGACTCAAAATTGAAGTAAAACATATAAGGCGATGGATTCATTCTTCTAAGTTTTCGGTAAAGCTTAAAGGGTGAAGTGTTACATGTAGCGCTCCATCTTTGAGATAAAACCACTTGGAAAATATCTCCTTCATAGATGTATTTCTTTGCCTTTATCACCGCCTTTTCATAGATTTCTTGACTAATGTTACTCTCAAATTTTAGTTCTTGCTCCAACTTATCTTCTTCTAAATTAGCTTCTCTTTTTAACTTTTCTTCGATGTCGTCAATACGTTTTCGGGCTTTTTCAGCGCCTGAATCTGTTATTTCCTCCAACACCACAATATGCAATTGATTAAAAAAATGATCATAAGCCAATATTTCTGTTACAAACATGAGCTGTAAGTCCGGTGTCTGGAGTTCATCCGGATTCCTTAAGGGAATATCTTCGTATTGTCTAATCATGTCATATCCAACCGAACCGACGGCACCGCCGATAAATGGTAAATCTGTCCTATTCTCTACATCATAATAGTCCATTTCTTTTTTTACCACATCAAGGGCTCTACCTTCATAAATTATGACTTCATTATTTGTGACGACTTCAACTTTACTGCCATAGGCTTTAATCACTTTATCCGGGTTACAAGCCATAAAAGAATAACGGCCTTTGGGTTGTTCTTTACTCTCAAGAAGAAATCCCATTTTATTTCTAACATATTTTGAGTATAAGGTAATGGGTGTTTCAGTATCACAAGCTATAATGTGTTCATAAGTAATAAGTTCCTTTTTATTCATCATATATCCTCCACTATGCACATGCTTCTCTCTTATTTCTGACCGGTTTATGATATAAAAAAAAACCAAATCCTTCCCTTTTATGGGACGAATTGGTTTCGCTATGCCACCCAAGAGTACTATCATCATGGTAAGCTGTTTTTATAAACCGCTATAAAAACAAAAAAACACCTCGTCTTGAGACGAAATGCCATCGTAACCACTCAAATAATACCTACTGTCTAACAGATACGGAATAAATCGATATCCTGACTCTATAACGGGAGTTCCCGGCCCAAGCTACTGTAATTTCACTCTGCATCTCATGGAACCATTCTCATACTTTCCTTGTACCGTACCTCACACCAATCGACGGCTCGCTTAACAATTCCAGTCTACCAAAATATCCTGTAGACAATATGATACTTTTTCCAATCACTGATATTTGAATATGTTTTTTGTATTATATCACAATCCTTTAATACTGTAAAGTGATAATTTAGTATTGGTTGCGTTAATTTACTGTCGGAAAAGTAAGGATAGAAAAATCCTGATGAGATATTATGAGTTCTGTAAAAACCATCTTACCATAGTTTTGAAATTCTTTGTACTTTTTCTATTGATTTTCAGCACTGAAAGGTAAATTTGATACTACAATTATCAAAACTAGTTCAATCCCTTTTTCCAAAAGTTTTTAACGCTTATCTTCTTAATATGAAAAGTTATCCACAATATAGGGTGCACTTAGCTAACCTATATTATCGCTGTTAATAACTTTATGCAATTAGCACGCGTATCCTATATACACACAACTCCCTTCCTTTGCGTGTTACTAAGATGGTGTTTTTCTTATCTGCATTCTCTTATGTTCTAAGTCTTCTTCTTTAAGCTCTTGTTTTCTTAGACATTCCAATAAACCTTCTGATATCATCTTCAAAGTTCTTTTTATTATTTTGATATCCTTTATACCATTTTCATATAACTGAAGTAGTATATCTGCCAATTGTGTTATTAAATAATGGTTTTTCATAGCATTGTAATCTAGGCTGTTTGCGTGGGTTATCATATATCTATAGTTTTTTTGTAACTGTTCAGAACCTCTAGTCAAAGATGGAGTCTGGAGTTCCTGAACAGTTACAACTGAATAATCAATTCCTGAACCAAAAAAGTTCTGACAGTTTCAAATCGATATTGGGAATAGCCTCTTTCTATTTGCAAACATTTTTCCGTATTATCTACAGCCAAATAGAAATCCAAAAAGCACTTGTAAAAGAATACTACTAACTAATTAATTTATACTTGTATATCATGATTTTTTTTCAAACTCGAATAGATTTTTACTGGTATTAAGGACACTACAAATCCCAGAATAAATAAAAATATATTTTTGTATTTTACTATTACTACTGGCACCTCAATTGAGTTAGTAATAATGTTATTTAGTAACAAAACTAAGCCAATTTGACAAATTAATAATGACACTATTGTGATGACATATATTTGTCTTATTAGAAACTTTCTTTTATTTCCAATGATCACTGTTTGACCACAAACATAGCCAAGTGTGAAATTAATTACTGCTAATGAAATTATTAATAATTCATAAGCCGGCTTATTTCCTGCAATTGTTAGTTGTAACACCATATCAGATATTATACTATTTGTAAAAAAAGCAACCACTGCAATAGCTAATACAATAATCATGAGTACTCTATAATTTTTCACGAAACTTCCTTCCTAACCCACTAATGATAACTTATCATAAATAGTGATTTGCTCTATAAAAGACCTACGAACCGTAAAAATCATGAGCAGTTCTAAGGTCTAATATATAATATTATCAAACAAAAATAACGCCTTACTGTGAGATAACTTTGATTTAATCATACCTCAGTATTAAAAATAGCACCTTTCCAAATTAATCTCTAGGAGTTTTGAGGTATTTTATTGCTGCCGCGCAAAATAACAAAAGTGTCACTACTTCTAGTATTCCTTTGAAAATCCCTAAGTAAAAAATGGGCATATCGCCATACCTCCACAAAACCGTATTCATTATGTTATAGCTTAATTAAAAGAAATATACACTATTAATTCTGTGTTCTGATAATTCACTAATAATTGATCCTATCCATGGATCAACATATGAGGCTAGTAACTCACCTTTAATACTACCATCACAGAAAGTGCCTACGCCACCTATTTTCCAAGTGTTTTGTGTTTCAGTCCAACTGTCAAAGTTTATTGCTGTTCCATATCGCATACTACTCAAATTACCGCCATACATGTAAGTGCCCGTATCCGCATTTGCCGTACATTTAAAAGTTGTCCTGATTTTGCAACTACCAACAGTGTTTTTAATGTTCGCATAGGTTGACTGACTATAAGATTGTTTGTCTTTGTTCTGTTACTTTATTCAGCGCATCATCACGCTGTCTCTCTGCTTTTAATAGCTTTTTTTCTAACCGTTTATTTTCCTTTTCTAGTTTTGCCTCTTTTCGATTGAGCTCTCTTTGAAGTTCCTCAA
>NZ_JCBCDA010000125.1:0-4340 GCF_059865615.1 Petrocella sp.
TGAGTTGAGTGGCTATTTTTGTATCATAACATCAGAGAAGATGACGGCTAAAGAGGCCTTGAATCTGTATAAAAGTAGAGATACTTCAGAAAAACTTTTCCGTGGAGATAAAACATATCTTGGTGATAAGAGTCTGCGAATATATGGTGATTCAGCAGCAGAATCAAAGATTTCCATAGAATTTCTTGCGTTGATTATTAGAAACAAAATATATACCTATCTGAAGGATGAAATGATCAAGTTAGATAAGCGACCGAATTATATGACAGTAGCAGCTGCCCTTAGGGAACTAGAAAAGATAGAAATGGTTCGATTAACAGATAATCAGTATAGACTCGATCATGCTATAACGGCTACACAAAAAGCTATACTGAAAGCATTCAGTTTAGATTCAAATATTGTGAAGCATTATGCAAAGGATATCAGCAGACTACTCAAGGAGGCGCGGTAAATGGCAAGAGGAAGAAAAGCAGGTGTTACAACATCTGAGACTATAGAACAACAAATAGAAAAGGCACAAGACAAGGTCGTAAAAACAAAAGCAGCATATGAAAAAGCAGTAGACGATTTACAGAAACTACTGGATAAGCGCGATGCCCTCAGAAAAGACACCTTGTGGAAGGCGATTATCGACAGTGGTAAATCATATGAAGAAATCCTCGGTTTTATCTCTGAGTCGGTGGATGAGGAATACTAATTTCTGATAAAAAAATGTGTGATATGCGTTTGGACGAATTATATAATAAAATCTCCTTTTGTACACCTTGCACAAGAGGAGGTTTTTTAGGCGTAAAAAAACAGGAAGTTCACAATATACTATAAACAGAGACAAAGTGAATTCATGTCTTGTGTAACAATTAATTGATATACAAATAATCTAGCTTCAAAGGGAGAGTGGCCGATGTTAACAATAAAAGAACTTGAAAAATCAACTAAAACGAGTACAGAGACTATAAGATATTATGAAAAGATAGGGATTATTCCAAAACCAAAGCGATTGGAAAATGGCTATAGGTCTTATGATAAGAGTTATATTATAAAAATCAAGTTTATTATCAAAGCCAAAAAACTTGGTTTTACTTTGAAAGAAATCAAACAACTTTTTTCAAACGCACTTGATCCGGAGGCAACTTGTAATGACATTGCTGATATTGCTCTAGCTAAGATTGAACAAATTGATCAACAAATCTATGAATTAAGTAAGATGAAAGAACTACTTAATTCAGTTTCGATAAAATGCGATCCTTCTTATTCTATTCAGGAATGTCCAATCATAAACAGTCTGATGGAAAATACAGAGGATTAACTTGACATTGAAGTATAGTACAGGGTTTATACTTAATAAGTAGAAGGAACTTATTAAGTATAAACCCTGTACTATTAGTAGGTTATCATTGCAACTTCATTTGGCACCAGCAGCTATTTTAGCATATTTGGATTATGTAATAATACATTTGCTCATAATAGGTATTGTCCTTTCGTATATAGCCTATGCTAGAGACAAAAGTACCTGCAAAGAATGCGAAATTAAAGACAAGTTGGCAGTCAATTAAATCCAAAGGAGGAAATTGAATATGAAAAAGTTTAAAACAAAAATTGAAGGAATGACCTGCAAGGCGTGTGAAATTCATGTGACAGAAGCCTTAGAGAAGGTAAAATTAGAAAACATAGATGTTGATTATCAAAGTGGAGAATCTATGTTTGAGATACCAGAAGGGATTGAGGAAAAATCAATATATGCAGCATTAGAAGCAACACCCTATAAGTTTGTCGAAATTAATGAACTGCCTGAAAAAAAAGAATTAAGCAATAAACCCCTTGATAATGATAATTATGACTTTGATATATTATTGATAGGTTCTGGTAGTGCAGCATTCTCGGCAGCTATAAAAGCAACAGAATATGGTGCGAGAATAGGGATGATAGAAAGAGGCGTCATTGGTGGAACTTGTGTCAATATAGGATGTGTGCCATCTAAAGCATTACTTAAAGCGGGAGAGATTAATAAATCTGCTGTACAAAACCCCTTTGCAGGATTGCATACATCGGCTAATCAACCGGATATGACAGAATTAGTTCAACAGAAAGATCAATTAGTTGATAAGCTGAGAAGAGAAAAGTATGTTGATTTAATCAGTGCTTATGATATCGAGCTCATCAAAGGAGAGGCAAGTTTTATAAATGAGAATGAAATTGAGGTAGATGGTAAGACCTATAAATCAAAACGCTTTTTGATAGCCACTGGTGCATCCCCATTTGTTCCATCAATAAAAGGTTTAGACAAGGTAGATTATTTAACGAGCACCTCATTACTGGACCTAAAAGAAATACCTAAAAGATTGACCGTCCTTGGTTCAGGATTTATTGCTATGGAACTAGGGTTCCTCTTTAACAACTTAGGAAGTAAAGTGACCCTAATCCAAAGAAGTGAGCGTTTGTTAAAAACATATGATCCAGAAATATCTCTTTCAGCAGAGCATGCCTTATCCGAACAAGGTATAACATTCATAAAAGGTGTTCAGTATGATGGCATTGAGCAAAGTGATGACATTAAGAAGGTATTTATTACTGTTAATGGCCAACGTGAAGTCGTGGAAAGTGATGAATTACTTGTTGCAACGGGGAGAAAAGCAAACACAGAGATGTTGAATCTAAAAGCTGCTCATGTTGAAGTTGGCTTACGTGGAGAAGTTAAAACAGATGCATATTGTCAAACAAGTAATCCTAGAATATATGCAGCAGGTGATGTAACAGATGGACCACAGTATGTATATGTTGCTGCTTATGAAGGTGGTGTGGCAATTGATAATGCTATCGGAAATAAAAAGAAAGAAATAAATTTATCAGCAGTACCGAGTGTTATTTTTACGAGTCCTTCAATTGCTTCAGTTGGATTAACAGAAAGACAAGCAATTGAAAAAGGATATGAGGCTAAAGTATCTATACTTCATTTAGATGCCGTTCCAAGGGCGTTGGTTAATTTTAATACTTATGGTGTGATAAAACTGGTTGCAGATTCAAGGTCACAAAAGATACTAGGTGTTCACATGGTTTCAGATCAAGCTGGAGAAGTAATCTATGCGGCGACATTGGCTGTTAAATATGGATTAACAATTACAGATTTAACTGATAGTATGGCACCGTATTTAACTATGGCAGAGGGACTAAAGTTGGCAGCACTTACCTTTGACAAAGATGTTTCGAAATTGTCCTGTTGTGCTAATTAAGCGCACTTATTCGTTGTAGATGTCATTGAACCATTAGACATAACAAAGTTATAGTATCCAAGAAGAAGGAGCCACAGAAAATTATAATTTGTGTATTATAATTACAAGTGTATTTTATGAGGAATAACTAGATAATAGAGGTGAAAAAATGAATGAAAGTAAATGCTCGTGCTGTGCTTCCGATAACGCAGAAGTTGTTATTGGAGAATATGTTTGTTATTGCAACCATGTCACAGAGCAGGACATAGTAGATGCCATTAATAATGGCGCTAAAGATGTTAAAGAAGTCATTAAAGTGACAGGCGCTATGAAAAACAGTAATTGTGCTGTCAACAATCCGAAAGGTACATGCTGCTATTCGGATATAGTATATGTGTTCAACAAGTATTTTGAGTAATAGAAATGCACTTCTTACATTTGTTGAAGTGCATTTTTTTACATTTCTATAGCAGTACTAAAATTAAATAAAAACAATTTAAAATGAGCCGTCAAAATTGACACGATTAAACTATGTTGTTTAGTCGTGTTTTGTTTTATAAAAAATTAATGAAAGGAAGGGAAAAACAATGGTTTACAAAAGAATTAGTATTAAATTTTGGAAATATTTTCAGGGAGATTTTCTTAATCGTGTTAATCGTCGGTGTAGAAAAATTTTGCCAACTTTAGAACAACGTATCCAAGATATGTTTGACTTTGCTGGCTAAGCTGTTAGTAAACCGTAGCTTTTGGCAACCACCAAAAGCTACGGTTTTGAAAGGAGGTGTTTTGGCTTGTCTTATGTCATCATGCTATTAATAACAGATATCTTAACGGGTTGTATGATATATGTGAATACCCTACTTGAAGGGATTGTACCCATAGCGCTTCATGCAGAAGACTATATGGATACACTTCTTGGTACCAATGGCATTAGCGGCATCTTTGACATCTTTTTTGCCTTTGGTGTATCTCTGATTATACTTAAATTTTTGAAAAAGGGCTTTGAAAGGTATTTTTTATGGTCCGATGGTGATGCCGATACAGAACCGATTCTTCTTTTGACAGGCTTTTTCAAGGCATTAGCCATTGCAGTATGTTTTCCCACTTTGTATGACTGGTTGGCAGAAATCATTT
>NZ_JCBCDA010000171.1:0-1103 GCF_059865615.1 Petrocella sp.
CAAGAAAACCCTACACAAGTAGAGGGATCAATTACGCTGATCACTTCAAAGGTGGCAAGCTATGGGTAGATCCGGTTAAAGAAAGTGATGAGAAGAACATTGCGGCAGACTTAAAAATGATTGAAAGCAATAGAGTTTACTACGATAAAAAAGGTAGCTATAGTTATAAAGATTATTTAGCTGTAATAATTAAATATGATGAAAATGGAAAACCTGTAGACCAGCTTAAAGATTTGGAACGACTTTTACTTAGAAGATTAAAGCCGGAAAATGTTAAAATGCTTATGAATCATATAAAAGTGAAAAATGGTTGGTTTACATTTCTACCTCAGGTAAAGACTTGGTTTCATATGGAAGGACATGATATTTATATTGAAGATAGAGTTGCAGCTATAACTTCGGAAGTAAAGTTTTCAAGAACCATTGAATTGAGAATGTGGTGTGAATAATGAGAAAAATAATTATTATGTTAAATATTATTATAATAGTTCTTTCACAGTTGGCTTATAGTTCTTTTCAAGTACAAGCAAATACAATTCCATCACATATTGATATTTATAGACCTTCATTAAGTTTTGAAAATGCACTTAAAAAGGCAAATGATGAACTATATAATATTATGGGCTTTGAAGATTATTTTGTACATGCAATATATAATCCATTATCGAGTAATTATATAGAAGTTGATGCAAACTCTGAAATCTGGTATGAATATGGAGTCTTTTCAAAAAAAGAATTGAGCGGTAAATATAAATTCATTAAAGAATTGGAAAAATTCGAAGATATTGGCAATTATCAGTGGGAATTTATTGGTAGTAATTTATATAATGTTAATGTTCCTAATCCTTATTACACGCCCGATAGTATTCCAAAATCTCAGATAATGGGCAGGTGGAAATGGGTGGAAGATATTGAGACGTATAAAAGGAGTGATAATACTGCGATTACAGTGGAATCAGGGGAATACAAAGACGCTCTCAGCCCCACCGACCGAGACGAACTGGCCAATCAGATTATATCAGCTCTCAAGGTCAAATACGGCCCCCTCTTTGACGTGGATATGGCAAAAGCAGAAGGCACCGATGTCTGGCTTAGCCGTGCCG
>NZ_JCBCDA010000140.1:0-2475 GCF_059865615.1 Petrocella sp.
ACCAACATATATGTCCATTCAGATTTAAGCGAGATGAACCTTTACCCATGTGCCTATAGCATGACTTTTAATGTAACAGGCAAAAAGTTAAATGGCATCTTAAATCAAAGATCCAATGATGTCCTAGCAGCCAACAACTGGAATGTGGTACAATATGCGGTATTAATGCATATGCTGGCTCAGGTATCGGACCTGGAAGTGGGAGAATTGCTACATGTGATTGCCGACGCTCATATTTATGATCGTCATATAAAACATGTTAAAACATTGATAGAAAGAGAAGCGTATGATCCCCCAATCTTTCGAATGAACCCTAATGTCAAAGACTTTTATGATTTTAAGGTGGAGGATTTTGAACTCATAGACTATAAGCGAGGCAAACAAATCAAAGGCATAGAAATTGCCATATAGGAGGACGACATGGTATTGATTGTTGCAGTGGATGATAAATTCGGTATCGGTCGAGACGGGAACCTTCTAACCTATTTACCGGAGGATTTGGCCTATTTTAAGGCGATGACAATGGATAAGACCATTGTCATCGGCCGTAAAACACTAGAGTCTTTTAAGAAGGGTGCGCCTTTACCAAAAAGACAACACATTGTTATGACGCGTACAAAAACCTATGAACACCCAAGAATTACAAGTGTCTCATCTGTTGAACAGCTCCTTAAAACAGTTGAAATCTATCATCCGGAAGAGGTTTTTGTATCCGGTGGTGGTAACATTTATGAGCTTTTACTACCCTATTGTCAGAAAGCCTATGTGACCATGATAGAGGCGGATCTTAAGGCAGACACATTCATGCCGGATATACGTAGGCTTAAAGAATGGCGATGTACAGAAAAAGGTCCATGGCTTAAGACGCCGGACTTTAGATACAGACATACGACATGGGTACGAGAAATATCATAATTGGAAAGACCTTCCTATTGATATGCTACCTTCTAAGTATCAAGTGTTTTATTATTTTACTTGTATACCTATAAGGGAGTGGTTCACTTAGAGAGGGTCTTTTTAATTGTATAATCTAAGCCAGCTTGTTAAAATATTTTTATAAATTGCGATTTTCCTTTATCTATAAGACATCCAATGTTAAAATAGAATCAATATCAATTGAAATCGAATCAATTGAACCTAAGGAGGCAGCTATGTTCGATTTATCATCCATATGTTCTAAAGATTATGCAAATTTTTACGCTGATATCAAGGATTTTGCGGATGGTCTTTTTTATGATGAAAGAGATGCTTTAGCTAATATGAGCAACCTAGCATCTTTACTATACCATACACTGGGTGATATTAATTGGGTTGGATACTATCTTTTTAAGTCAGGTGAGCTGGTCCTTGGCCCATTTCAAGGGAAGCCGGCGTGTGTGAGGATTAGCATAGGAAAAGGTGTCTGCGGAACAGCCGCAATGAAGCGAGAAACCCTTCGGATTCCTGATGTACATCAATTTGAAGGTCATATTGCATGTGATGGAGACACCAAGGCTGAACTGGTGATCCCCATGATAAAAAAGGGTGTTTTACTTGGTGTTCTAGACATAGACAGCACATCAAAAAACCGTTTCAGCGAAGAAGACCAAAAAGCACTGGAGAACATTGTAGACAAACTACTTGTGGCCAGTGACTTCGTTTTGAAACTTTGATCAAAATCAAGATAATGACTAAAGATAACAAGGAGGCAGTATATGGAATACAAACATTATAAAATAATAAAAGAAGAAAAAATAGAGGCATTAAATGGCCTGGGATTATTATTAGAACATGAAAAAAGTGGTGCCAGAATCATGGTGGTAAAAAATGACGATGAAAATAAAACCTTTAACATCATATTTAGAACACCCCCTAAGGATGATACAGGTTTACCTCATATTCTAGAACACTCTGTACTCTGTGGTTCACGGAAATACCCAGTCAAAGACCCTTTTGTTGAGTTGGCAAAAGGGTCACTTAACACTTTTCTAAACGCCATGACATACCCCGATAAAACCATGTATCCTGTTGCCAGCTGCAACAATCAGGATTTTAGAAATCTTGTAGATGTATATATGGACGCGGTACTTTATCCTAATATCTATAAGGATCCTCGTATTTTGCAACAAGAAGGTTGGCACTATGAACTGGAAGCAATAGAAGGCAACGTGACTTATAACGGTGTGGTTTATAATGAAATGAAAGGTGCCTCATCCAACCCGGAACAGGTCCTTTTTAGACAGATACAAACCGCGCTTTTCCCCAACCATCCTTATGGTTATGATTCGGGTGGCGAACCGGATGCCATTACAGATTTGACTCAAGAACAATTTTTGGATTTTCATAGAACTTACTATCATCCCAGTAACAGCTATATATTTTTCTATGGTGACTTAGATGTAACAGAACAGTTGTCCTGGTTAAATGAAGCCTATCTAAATGACTTCGAAAAAATTGAAGTAGACTCTGAGTTGGTCAAAGTTGAGCCTTTTAAAA
>NZ_JCBCDA010000157.1:0-3533 GCF_059865615.1 Petrocella sp.
AGGTGCAGATGCTTTTGCGAAGATCATGTCCTATATAGGAACTGCACACAAACACGGAATTAATACATTTGTAGCAGTGAAACAAGCGTTAAATGGTCAGTCTGATTTCATTTTTGAATAAGGGGCGACTGAACAGTTACACTAAATTTTATTTTTATGATAAAATATGCATCAGAGGGCTTAACAAGCGAGAGGAGAATAATTATGATTGCATTTTTAATGACAATAGAGAATGAAAAAAACAAGAAATAAGCTGGAAGAGATTTATGTAACATATTATAAAGAGATATATGTTACGGCATATTCGATTTTAAAAGATCATCATGATGCACAAGATGTAATTCAGGATGCGATTCTAAGGATTTCAAAGAATATTCACAAAATTTCAGAGGTTAAGTGTAAGAAAACGCGGTCCTATCTGGTTATTATAGTAAGGAATCTTTGTTATAATGTCTATAACAAGCGAAAAGGTATAGTTATGCTTGAACATGATGAAGTAAAAAGGTTATTAAATCAGGATGAAATATTAATTGAAGAAGAATTCCTTCAGATCGAATTCAGTGAAAAAATAGCAAAATATCTGGAGCAATTGCACCAGCCTTATGCGGATGTTTTGACGCTAAGATATTACTATGCGTTGGAGATTTCTGAAATAGCTAGAAATTTCAATATTACAGAAAATAATGTGAGCGTTAGAATATATCGCGCGTTGGAGGCATTGAAGAAGATTTTAGTGGAAGAAGGTGTGGACTATGAACAAAGTGTCTAATGAAGAAAAGGAACGATTACGTAGGCTTAATGATGCTTATTTATATGATGTGGGTTACCATCATGTAAACGATATTCGTGATGAAACTGACAGACTTTTAGAAGAGTATGAGGACTTAGAGGTTCCAGACAGTATGAATCATTGGTTCATTGAATATAATAATAAATTCGAGAAAAAAGAAAGACATCGTAATATTCTAAAAAAAGCATTGGATTATACCAAAAGGACGGCAATACTATTTAGTGTCGTGGTAATTGCAGGAGCTGTTGTGACATTGATGGTAAAAGATTTTAGAGTTCAATTTTTTGATTTCGCTTATGAAATAATGCAGAAAGAAAATAACCAAAATGAAGATATTTATAGTGAGCTGGAGGTAATGACCGATTATTATTACCCAAGATTTTTGCCTGAAGATTTTACCTTAATAAAGATAAAGGTGCAAAATGATATAAAAAATTTGTTGTTCAGGAATCCAGAAGGGGAAGAAATTCTTTTTAGCCAGACTAAGATGAATACGAAATCAAAATATGACATTGATACTGAAAATATAACTCAAGTTGAAATCAACCAAAATATTGGCTATCTTTTAGTTCAGGATAATATGTCTATTATTAATTGGTCTGAAAAAGGCACTTCCTTTACTATTCAAGGAAATATTGAGAAATCAGTTCTTATTGATATCGCCAAGAGTATAAAACAAGGTAAATAAAAAAATTAGAAAAAGTGTAAGATTTCACCACCTTAAAAGGTTATATATATAGAAGACCTTTAAGGTGGTGATTTTTATATAAGAATGGAAAGAATATAATTGGCGAGAAAATACTTGAAATGAATTTGTAACACAATGAATAACTTATATTGTCGGTCTTTTGAACAAATTTTGTAGGGTAGATGATGATTATTATGAATGAATCTTATATTATGTGGCAAATATCTAGTAGCATCTATTTATGCAATTAATTTAATTATTAAAAAAGGAAGTTCAAAGCAGAGCTAAGGAGGAAAAATGAGAGAAAAAAACAAGCTTATCGAAAAAAGACGAAAGGCAATATTACCACTAAGTTTTATTATGTTGATAGTATTTTCAATGTCTGTATCAGCGTATAGTCTTGATTGGGGGTGGGTGTACAATGATCCATTAACTGTTTCAGTTTATATCAATTCAAACGTTCCAAACTTAAGCAATGTGGTTAGTGGATATGACAACTGGGATAGCTTACCAGAAGTTGATACTTATAGAAGCTATAATTTCAATTATACAGAGGCTTACATAATTTAGTCTTCTGTTAGCAATGATTCATATGCAGACACAACGAAACTAGGGAGTTCAGATTGGAAGCAAATTACAATACGACCTCCGTTTAGCACATTGACTTCTACTAAAAGAAAAGAAACAATAGCTCATGAAATGGGGCATTGTTGGGGTCTCAATGATATTTATGATTCTTCTTTACTTTCAGGTACAATAATGAGAGGAACAGGTTTTAATAATGATCCATATCCTAAACAAGATGATAAAAACGGCATTGCCGCATTGTATTAGAGGAGGTCAAAAATGAAGAGAATATTAAGTTTTAGTTTTGTAGTATTGTTGCTGTTATCAGGGTTGTTTTTGTACAATGGTAAAGGTTATGACCATGTGATAGATTCAGCAAAATTAGTGAGTTATAGCTCTGCTGATGAGGTTGTTGAAAATAGTGATTTAGTTGTAATTGTAAATAAATTAAGTGATGAGAGTGTTTCTTATGACTTAGGAGATAATCATTTTGACAATTTTACGCTTTCAAAAGTTGAGATAAAAAAAATAATTAAACCTTCAGAAAATAAAATATTATCAAAAGGTGATGTTATTGAGATTCTTGAGAGCGAGTGGGTTGACGAAGAAGCAAAAGTGGTGCATCATCTTGAAAACTATAAAAAGATGGAAAAAGGAAAAAGCTATACATTGTATTTAGGATATAATGAAGAAGTAGATAATTATTATCCAATTGGTTTAGTTTGCGGAAAAATTCCTAGTGATGCGAATGAGAAAATGTTTTATGGAGATTTCCAAAATACGCAGGCTTTAGATGTAGTAGAGGAACTGAAAAAAATTAAGTAATAATATTTTATGTACACATTCAACAAAAATATTGAAATTCAAATTTGACACGATTAAACTTCATTGTTTAGTCGTGTTTTATTTTATAAAAGACGAATGAAAAAAAGGTAAAATCAATAGTTTACAATAGGATTCAATCTAAATTTTGGAGATGTTTTCAGGGGGATTTTCTTAATCGTGTTAATCGAAGGTACAGAAAAGTGCTCCCAACTTTAGAACAACGTATCCAAGATATGTTTAACTTTGCTGGCTAAGCTGTTAGTAAACAGTAGCTTTTGGCAACCACCAAAAGCTACTGTTTTGAAAGGAGGTGTTTTGGCTTGTCTTATGTCATCATGCTATTAATAACATATATCTTAACGGGTTGTATGATATATGTGAATACCCTACTTGAAGGGATTGTACCCATAGCGCTTCATGCAGAAGACTATATGGATACACTTCTTGGTACCAATGGCATTAGCGGCATTTTTGACATCTTTTTTGCCTTTGGTGTGTCTCTGATTATACTCAAATTTTTGGAAAAGGGCTTTGAAAGGTATTTTTTATGGTCCGATGGTGATGCCGATACAGAACCGATTCTTCTTTTGACAGGCTTTTTCAAGGCATTAGCCATTGCAGTATGTTTTCCCACTTTGTATGACTGGTTGGCAGAAATCATTT
>NZ_JCBCDA010000164.1:0-2939 GCF_059865615.1 Petrocella sp.
AGTGCCAACTTGAAACATCTGATTAAGAACAATAAGATTCATGAGAAGAAGTGTTTTTGCTGTATCGAGAGCGGACAAATTATAACAAGAGACGTGTCCGTGCCCAGCAGTAATAAGGACACCTTACAAGATATGGCCAAATATGAAGTGGAACAGTTTCTGCCTATCGACATGGAAAACTATAGCGTCCAGTCTGTAGTCATGAAGGAATTGGAGATTGAAGATAAGCCCTTTGCGGAGATGTTGGTGACAGCGGTGCCTAAGCGGTTGATTGGGCAAATCCATACCTTAATTCACAAAGCAGGGTTGGAACCGGTTGTCCTTGATACTCAAGCCAACACCTTTGCCAAACTCATCGAGAACCAGAGACGACTTAACGGCAACGATTACCACCGAGAAAACACGGTGGCTTTTATAGATCTTGGCTATGAGAAAGTCCGTATCAGTATTTTTCAAAAAGGAAAAATGCGTTTTCAACGTCTTTTAGATTTTGGTGGCAAAGACATTGATCAGAACATCAGTAAGTTCGCTTCTATGCCCCTTGATGAAGCCCAAAAAAGTAAGATGAGCATTCATAATCTGAATTACCCGGTAAATGAACTCACCGATGAAGGTAAGGTGGTCAACATCATCAAGTCTACCTTAGACCATTGGTTTGAAGAGATTACCAAGGTATTTCGCTACTACAGTTCAAGGAATGCCATTGCCGGCCAGATTGAATACATCTATATCTATGGTGGTCTATCGAAGATTAATGGTTTTGAAGATTATATTCAGAGTGTTTTCAACTTACCTACGGAACGTATCAAGAAAGTCAGTTCGGTCACCTTAGACCAACAAGGCCAACTTGATTTGACAGAGATTCTTAACGCCCTTGGCGTTATGTATAGAAGGTAGGTGAGACGATGTCGGATTATAATTTTTTTAACGATCTATCGATAAAGAAAGAGAAAAAAAGCACCAGTTTTGTGGTCACACTCCTTTTGTGCATCCTCTTACTCCTAAGTATGGCTGGGCTTTTTGCTTACAATTATTACATCAGAACTTATTTGGAAGTGGACTTGGCAAACACCAATACGGCCATTGCAGAAATCAAGGCCAGTGAAGACCTAGGTCGTATTCTCCATAAAAAAGATATCTTAGATAATTTGGAGACCATTATTAGGAATATTGAAGTGGCCAATACGACCATACAGGGTCGCCATCAGGTCCAAGAGAATGTCTTTGCTATGATCAGCGACACCATGCCCATGGACGTAGAAGTGACCGGTATTGATATTGGGGATGGGGTCATTACCATGCGTGGTTTTGCTTTGAACAAACCGGCCATTGCTGAGTTTGAACATAATTTACGACAAATGACCTCTGTATCAGACCTCTTCATATCCGAGATTGTTAATAATGAGGCGGATTATGGATTCGTCATCCAAGTTCAAGTAGGAGGTGGTAGCCATGAGAATATCTAACCGTGAGAAAATCCTATTGACCTTGGTACTGACTTTTATAAGCGTTTGGATGGTATTTGTGTATGCCATAGAACCTCAGATGGCCAGTCTTAAAGATCTCAAACAAGAACTGCGTATTAGTAGACAAGAGTTACAAGGCCTAGAGAAATTAGTGGAAGATGAAGATAAGGTTGATCAGGCTGTTGAAGCAGCTTATGTGACCATGAAGGACAAGGCTGGGGCTTATTTTAACACCACCCCTCAAGAAGAGATTATTTTATTGCTCAATGACTTTCTACTCATGCCCTTCATTACCGAACACGTTATCAGCTTTGACATACCTGTCTGGGAAGAGGTTGATGGCATTGCCTTCAAAAAAGATGTGGTTCATATTTCTTATACAGGGCAGTATGCGTCCTTACTCAACATGTTAAAAAGCATGTGGTCCTTCCCTAAGCATATCAACATGACCACCGCCAGCATAGTTAAAGCCGAAGTGGAAGAAATTGAAGGCGATATTCAACTGGAATTCTACACCTTTGCTACAGACCTTGAGATTCAGGACGACTTGTATAAGTGGTATGTGGATGATCTCTTTTATAAGGAAAATCCTTTTTCCCCTTCCGTCCAAAGCGATGGCATCGTTCGTTATCTGTATATGGAGGGGAACAGTGAAGTTTTTAACTTTAGCCGGTATTTTGACTTCACAGATATTGCCGGTCATTATATGGAGGCCGAGATCCAAGCTTTTCTGGAAGCCGGTCATTTGTACCTGAACCCCTACTTGACTTTTGAACCGGACCAGCCCATGACCAGAGGTGAGTTTATCGTGCTATTGGATAAGGTCTACGATTGGCCTCTTGTGGACAGTGACTTGGACTTAACCACCTTTGATGACTATGAAGAACTGGGCAGCTTAGAGAACGCTTTTGCGAAGGCCATTCACCGTGGTTATCTAAGTGGCTTTATTGTGGGATACGAAGATAACACCCTAAGACCCAAGGACCCTATGACCTATGGTGAAGTAGAATTTGTAATGAATAAGATTAAGCCGGAGAGCAACTTTACATGGACAACCATTGGACAATCCCTAGAAGCAACCAAGTCTGTACCAGCCAAGGACTGGTCAGATCCTTTTGGCGTATTAACCAAGGCGGAAGCAGTTTACTTGTTATACTACTTTAGGTAAAAGACAACAGAGGCTTGCTTGAAGAATAAATCTTGCCACCAAGTGGATGTTATGGAAGTAGGTGATGGTATGAAGTTGAATAGAACTATAAGCAATATGAAAAATATAAAAAATGAACAAGGTGCCGCCTTGGCCTATGTGGTTGTGGTGATGACCGTTGTTTTCCTTTTAATGGGCGCGATGATTACGGTCAGTATGGGTGAGAACGATCAAGCCATCTATCAGACCGATTACATGAAGGCGTATTATATCGCTAGAGCCGGTGCCGAGTCCATGGCCATGGAAATGGAACGGATGGACAATAC
>NZ_JCBCDA010000133.1:0-1069 GCF_059865615.1 Petrocella sp.
GTTCATTAATACATTATTAGAAAAAGTATTAGAGCCATTAATAAAGAAACTTAATAAATTAGGATTTCTATTAAAATCCTCGTCTCCAATAATATTATTCCCAGCTATGACTAAATCAAAATAGGTAGAACCATCCTTAAACTTATTATGAAAGGGGGGTGAATTGCTCTCATCCATAACATAAAACTCAACTCGGTTATTGTTAACCATCTTTAACTCACCTCCGAGATAAAAAGCATCTTCTACAATAATCATCAGATTATGATTACCTGTCACTACTATGTCACCATCCATAATTGCTTCACCTTGTACCAATAGAACCATCCATTTCTCACTGGAGCTACCAGCACCAAGAAGTCTAAAAGTCTTTTCATAATCCTCGACAGATCCTTTTTTATAATTGGCATTAGTGGTATCAATGGTTAAATTACTGCTTTTATCCCACTTCCAATCAACGATCGTTGATGAACTGTTAATCGTCAAATTATTATTAACATCATAAAATATTGATGGATCATAACCCTCATTTTTGCTAGCAAATACAACGTCATCACCAATAGTACCGGAGTAACTCGGTACTGTTATAGACACATGGTTGGTTGTATAAGGCTTGGTATTATCTGCTCCAACTTCATTTTTACTCGGATTGTTTTTAAAGTCTATACTACCGCCTGAAGCTAATTGTCCTTTAAAGCTTTTGACCTCTATCTTACTCATAGCCTCTTTGGCATAGACACCATAGTCCATTTCAGTTCGGTCTCTATAAGACATGATAATCTCAACCTTAGCACTTGTGCTTTTATACGTTCCAAGAGAAGACACTCTGTACTTGTCCCCATCTTTTATAACAATGACTTCTAGGTCCCCTTCTCCATCTAATACATCCGTGGCCTCTGCCACTTGTTTAATAAGAAATTGTTTAAAATGAGTATTGTCCATCCGTTCCATTTCCATGGCCATGGACTCGGCACCGGCTCTAGCGATATAATACGCCTTCATGTAATCGGTCTGATAGATGGCTTGATCGTTCTCACCCATACTGACCGTAATCATCGCGCCCATTAAAAGG
>NZ_JCBCDA010000134.1:0-1033 GCF_059865615.1 Petrocella sp.
GTTCATTAATACATTATTAGAAAAAGTATTAGAGCCATTAATAAAGAAACTTAATAAATTAGGATTTCTATTAAAATCCTCGTCTCCAATAATATTATTCCCAGCTATGACTAAATCAAAATAGGTAGAACCATCCTTAAATTTGCTATGAGATGGGGATGAATTGCTCTCATCCATAACATAAACTTCAACTCGGTTATCGTTAAGTATCCTTAACTCACCGCCGAGATAAAAAGCATCTTTTATGATAATCATCAAATTATGATTACCTGTCACTACTATGTCGCTATCCATAATTGCTTCACCTTCGACCAATAATACCATCCATCTCTCACTGGCGCTACCTGCATTAAGTATTCTAAAAGTCTCTTCATAGTCCTCGATAGAATCTTTTCTATAACCTGCCAAAGTCGTATCGATGGTCAAGGTGTTATTGTTCTTCATGTCCCAATCGATAATGGTAGCAGACTCCGTTATACTATAATCTGTATTAACATCTAAGTCTATCTCATTGGCTATAGAAAAACCAGAAAGTCTCGGTACCGTTATAGACACATTGTTGGGGGTATATGGCATAATATTGGCTTCGCCGACTTCATTCTCATCGGATTGTGTTTTAAAATCTATACTACCACCGGATGCCAATTTTCCGGTAAAATCTTTGACTTGTAGATCATTCATATCTTCCTTGGCATAAACACCAAAATCCATTTCCGTTCGGTCTCTATAAGACATAATGATATTAACCCTAGCTTGAGTCTCATTATAGGTTCCAAGGGAAGATACCCTATACTGATCACTGTCTTTTACGACACTGACTTCTAGGTCCCCTTCCCCATCTAATACATCCGTAGCTTCCGCTACCTGTTCATCCAAGAACTGTTCAAAGGCGGTATTGTCCATCCGTTCCATTTCCATGGCCATGGACTCGGCACCGGCTCTAGCGATATAATACGCCTTCATGTAATCGGTCTGATAGATGGCTTGATCGTTCTCACCCATACTGACCGTAATCATCGCGCCCATTAAAAGG
>NZ_JCBCDA010000008.1:0-2237 GCF_059865615.1 Petrocella sp.
CTGGATCACAGAACTCAAAAGGCTTTTCATACACACATGAACAAGCCATTTCTACAAATCCGGAAATGTATAATGGATATGAATCTTCTTATAAAATAGAAGTAACTCGGTATCCATTAAAAGAGGCACAAGCGGTTGCGACAGTTGCAGCAGTTGTTGGAATTATAGTATTGGCTCCTGTAGTAGTGCCTGTATTAGGAACAGTAAAAGGCCCTGCAATAATAGGAGCTATACTAGGAATACTTGGTAAAGGTACACCAGCCTATGGTCATGAAGATATTAATATAGAAGAAGGTAGGACCAAAGATAATAGCGATGAAAAAAAGAGTGAATAAGTTGAGGGGGTTTATATGGATGATCAGTTAAAGGATAAAAAAAGTAAAAAGAGCCTAAGCAAGCTAAAACCAATGATTATAGGGATATCAATTATTATCAGTATATTAATCGGACTACAGATTATTTTCTATGCTCGGCTAATGATACCGCAGCTAATGAGTGATGGTATTAATTATACGACTGAACCGGCAACTCTTTCACCAGACAGTGAAGTGGTTAGACTCTTAGAAAAGTCGAATGGTTTAAACGTAAAAGAACTTCATAATTTAGGCGATAAAATGTATGAGCAAAAAAAGTATAAAGAAGCATATAACTTATATAAGCTAGTTGTAGAAAAAGATAAGAATCAGGCAGTATTAATGTATACAGAAATGGCCAACTGTTACGGATTTGTACTAAATTTTGAGGAAGCAGTTAAGCTAGCTGAAAAATCACTGTCAATGATAAATGATTCAACGCGAGCAGAGAATCAGTATTATGCATATTATACGGCTGCGATAATGTATTACTACAGAGAGAGTCGCAGGGGAGTAACTGATCCTGATAGAACGATGGAATTACTGAAGACAGCAGTAACGATTCAGGTAGATGATCCTAGATACAAAGAGTATTGTGAAACTAGGAACTGGCAAATGTATGAATATTTAATAGATATGTATAGTTTTTTTCCTGAAAATTATAATCCTGAGGAAGCTATTGAATATTTAGAATACTTATATCAATTAAAGCCAGAAATATATGGGCTAAAAGCAGAGATTGCCTTACGCTATTTACAAATGGATGATATAAGAAATGCAGAGCCTTTAATAGAAGAATATAAGAATCAAAATGGTATAGATATGAATGCATTGACGTTGGATTGTCTATATTATATAAAGACAGGGGAATATAAGAAAGCAAAAAAAATACTAAATAAGTTAAAAATAGTATCCATAAATGATGAAAATAAGGCTAATTATTATTCTTTGAGCGCTTACTATTATGAAGCAATCGGTGAAAGAGAAAAAGAAAAGGAGTATTATCACAAACATGTAGATATAATTAAACCCAGTGTATTTACATACGATACACTTCAAGTAGAAGAACGGTTAGACATTAACTTTGATGATATTCGTAAGGAACTTAAGATGGAATATGAAGCCTATAATAAAATCAGCCTTGAGCTAGAAGAATAAATAAGTGATTGTATTAGAATGTGAGAAACTATATGAAGTATTAACGAAATTCAGCATTTACGAGTAGTAGAAAGATGGATAATTAATTGAAATATATATTAGAGAAATAAATTAAAAATCATTGTATTCATTAAATATATGTGATAAATTAAATAGAACGCTCATATATGCAAAGACAAAAAGACGTATAAATATAAAAAATACCACTATAAGAGGGAGTAAAAAGATGAAGAGAGTCATAACAGCCATATTAGTATTAGCAATGTTAGTAGGAAGTATTACGATAAACGCCACAACACTAGAAGATATTAAAGGTAAGGTATCGACCGTAAAAGATATCAATGATACCACCTTAAACAGCTTAAAGACAGAAATAGCAAAAGAATTTGAGGATTACATAAAAGCAGAATGGTACGCAAACCATATGGCGAAATTAGTTGCCGTAGATGGGATAGCTGGATATATAGACGGAACAATCAAACCAAATGGAACGATTACAAAAGCAGAATTCACGAAAATATTAATAGCAAGTATCTATGGCGTTCAAAAGGAAAGTGATAAAGATCATTGGGCGACACCCTATATAACAAAAGCAGAAGCCGTAGGCATCCTCGAAAAAGGGGATATGAATATCACAAGTTATGACAGGGCCATAACCAGACAGGAAATGGCTAAGATGGTAGTCCTAGCAACGGAGAAAGTATACAAAGAAGCTGAAGTGACAGA
>NZ_JCBCDA010000018.1:0-2539 GCF_059865615.1 Petrocella sp.
CATTCCTATGCCAGCTCCAATATCGGTTCCTCCCGAACTGTCGATTCTATCAATCGCATCATGTAATACTTCTTTATCTGATGTAAGTCCTGAGAGCAATTTGGCACTACCATCAAAATCAATTACCGCCGCCTCATCCTCATCACCTAATTGATCAACAAAGGCTTTTGCTGCCCAATGCCCTATAATGTCAGGATGATTTGGGTTTGTCACTGCAAAAGCACTGATGTGTGCAACTTGCAAAAGAATTGTAAAACACAAAACAATTGCTAAAACTCTCTTCATTCTTTTTATTTTCTTTTTCTTTTTCTCCTCTTAAAATTTGTTGGATTCTAAGAAGGTCGGTTACACTATTAACTCCGAGTAGACCAAGTGTCCAATTAAAGTCTATTCATCTACGCTCTCCTATCTCATGTTCCCCTCTTACTAAATCTATGTTGATAGTAGCGGAGGGTACACTATCTTTATTCAATCGGTTAAATCAAAGTATAAACACTCTTCTTTATAGCCATATTTTCTAGATTACCTTGTTCCATTCTAAAATCTACATGCTATTTTCTATGTATATCAATATAGTAAATATTTATTCAGCAAATTGATATTCACCCACAAAATAATATGAACTCCTAATAAAAGAAATTATTGTATATGGAATTTCTGCCTTAATTTTATTGTGCTCATTTAAATTCAGCATCGCATCTGCCTTTAGGACCTCAATATTCTGTAATGAAAAACTATCATTCATCTTGGAATAGCCATCATTATTAAATCCTAGATTATCACTTGTTTTGTAATGGTTATTCCTGAAGTCCCAAGAAATGCACATATCTATAGCATTGCCGACTCCAACATTATAAATCCATTAATTATGTTCCATTAGAGATTTAACTTCACTCATTGACTTATACGCTATCTTTTGATCCCATTGGCTTTCAAGAGAACCGTTGGATTCTCTGAGCTATTATTCCAAACATCTGTATTAAGCATTGTATAATCACCCGTGCCGGCTGCGAGGGGACATAGAAATTATACTATATAGCAAAAGAAAAGGGAGTTAACTAATGGTTTACCCCCTCTCTCCTTGCCTCTAGTTTATATAGTATTGCTTGAAAACTAACAAAACTTATTTTGAATACAAAATCAAGTACTTTAACACAATTTTAATTCATATTTGTTACCACTATAAAGTAAAATAACAAATACAGTAAATATGTAAAAAATTGATTTATCAAAACTAGGTATTTCATTTTTATTGGATTGGATTTTCCACAAAGATATATCTTGGCTACTAGATAATTAGGATATATTAAAGGAACACTCCCAATAGCACTTCCAAGAAATAACGCTATAATCCATGCAAATACATCTTCTATGCCATGACTCGACATAAAATACCCGAGAAAAAAGGAGGTTACAATTCCAATAAACAAAGTAATCAATGACACCAAATACAACCAGAAGTATTTCAAGTGAGTTCTTATATAGACACTTATGTATTTCACAATTCACCTCAATCGGTTGGAGAGTTAGGATAGAATAATCTATCGTCATAATAAAACAAATCAATCCCATGCAATTTGCTAAATTCATATGGTAACAATTTATTTACTTCAATTACATTGCCATTCTTGCCCTTCGCTGTCCATGGGCCAATATCTCTTCCGAGTCTTTTAAAAAGCAAGCTGTTGCCAAGACCTTGACCAACTAAATCCTTATTATAATAGTAATTATTGAGCCTTTCATTTATTGAATTAACATTTCCAATTTTAAATAACCACCTCCTAAAAAACTGACTTCTATTATATCCCAAAGCATTAAAAGTAGCTGAATGTACTGGTACACTTAAGTTGTCTTTAAAGAATCCTAATACACCATCATTCGAATCATAAATTCTATATAAAACGTCTTGAACGAGTCGTCCTCCCAATGAATGACCAGCTAAATAATAGTCACAATTTGGATATGCTCTAGAAATTGCTTTATATGTGTTAAACGCCATTAGTGATTGTGTGGTATTAAGACCAAGCCCAAGATATAAATCCGTTACTCCATCATATAAAAGATCATCCTCAGGTTCAGTACCCCTAATTGCAAATATAATAGCATCTTTTTGCCCATCTCTATTAATTCTTATTGCAACACATCCTAAACCACCATCTAAAAAATCTGTGAATGGAACTTTTCCCGAATCATTTGCATAGATTATTTTAAATTTTGACAGCTCTTTCTCTCCGAATGTACTAACTTGTGCCCCTATTCGATTACTAAGATTCAGATAACTTAGCCCAGCTGTAAGTGCTAGTGTTCTATCTGTTATGGTATATACTAGCTTTAAAGGATCAATTAAATCATTTATACCATCATTATCACTATCCACATTATCCGGATAGGAATTAACAAACAAATATGTAAAACCACTGTTTGCTACTTTTACTTTAATCTCTTCTCCGTCTAAGAGGCCATCGCCATCAGTGTCTGGATTCAATGAATCTACATAGAATTGCTTTCCATTAAAGGCACGTAGTCTACCAGAGGCAAT
>NZ_JCBCDA010000046.1:0-3413 GCF_059865615.1 Petrocella sp.
ATTTTTGAAGTCGTGTTGTCCTATATATTCTAGCATCAAGGGGTGGGTAAATAGTAAACGAATGAAACTATATAAATGTGTAAAAATAAAAATGCAGGGAAGACGTTTGTTATACTAAGAGTAGTTTTAATTTACCTTTCGCTACTGTCAGAGGACATAGACGCTTTACATGACCCTTGACCTTATGATAAACTAACCATTGAGACAAAAAACATAAGATCTCAAGGAGTCTATGATGGGAAATAGAATTGCAGCTTTAAGAATCTTAGCAATAGTAACTATATTAATTTTAATGGGATTAAACCCATCCAGTCAAACATCTCATCTATCCTATGCAACGGTTCAAGTACCTAGCATAGTAGCTGAAGGTGCCATTCTAATAGATGGTGATACAGGACAGGTACTTTACGAGAAAAATGCCCATAAAAGGTTCTACCCGGCTAGCATTACGAAGCTGATGACAGCCCTGGTTGCCTCGAAGGCCTTGAATCTTTCTGATACGATTACTTTTTCTAGAAACGCAGTTTTGAGCATAGAATTTGGTAGCAGTCACATTGGTATGCGTGAAGGAGAAATCATAAGTGTGGAAGCGGCCATGCACGGTCTTCTCATGGCTTCAGCCAATGATGTGGCAAATGGCATTGCTGAAAAAACAAGTGGGAGTATAGAGGCTTTTGCAGAAGACATGACGGCAGAAGCCAAGAAACTTGGCGCGATGAACACGAACTTTGTTAATCCTCATGGCCTGCAGGATGAAAACCAATACACCACAGCCTATGATATGAGTCTGATTATGAAAGAAATATTAGAAAATCAATTCTTAGTCGATGTTATGGGGAAAACTCTATATGAGATTCTACCCACCAATAAAGTCGATGAAATCAGATATTTAGCACAAGGCCACAAAATGATTAATGAACGAAGGGACGCCAATATATTCAGAGAAGATGTTATAGCGGGTAAAACAGGATACACCACCAGCTCAGGGCATACCTTAGTAACGGTATCAAGAAAAGAAGGACGTACTTTAATTGCAGTAACATTAAGGACCAATGCCGCCAACTTATATAGCGACACCAGCAAACTATTTGAGTATGGTTATGAAGCTTTTGAAGTCACCGAGATAGACCCTTCAGATTACACACAGGCGCTTTCCATAAGAGAAGAGGGTGTCATTTTTGGAACAGCTACACTCTCTATGACGGAGCCAGTTAGTGTCAATCTAAGGAAGGATTATTCAGAAGAAGATCTCCTCTTAGAGGTGGATTTACCGGAAGCACTGACGAAAGAGGCGAGCTTGAATCAAAAAGTAGGTAGTCTTATAATCTCAATAGGTGACAGAGTCCTCGGCGAATGGCCTCTTGAGATTACAAGACTTGAATATGAAGATTTGGAAGATCTAGCAACAGAAGAAACGGAAGTAGAGAAAAAGCTGAGTAGGATTGAAGTTATCAAATTCATAATTCTCATTGCCACCATCGTTATTGTGACAAAAACCAGTACTTTCGGAAAATTTAATTAGAATTAATAGGGTTTAAGGTGTCAAAAACATATCGTTTTGACACCTTAAATCTTTATAAATAAACAATAAAAATCGGAGTGAGAGGATTTGAACCTCCGGCCTCTTAGTCCCGAACCAAGCGCTCTACCAAGCTGAGCCACACCCCGATATGGTGCTGTAAGTACCAAAATCAGTATATCAAAGTGAAGCGATCAAATCAAGTCCGAAAATGCCAAAAACATTTTAACTTGTTTTTTTTCGCATGTGTTTCATAATGACCCCTATAATTAGAGGTATGATGGTTAGTATCAAGCTTACTACAAACATGATTTCAGGACCTAATTGTGCGATTAAAGGGACTGAGGCTGCAGTAAACAAACCACCACCAACCAACAACTCAAATAATAACTGTTTGTAACCAAAGCTAGACAAAGCAGGTGTCATTTGATCTGGATCTGCGACACGCATTAAGAGTAAGCCGGTTGCGGTAACGCCCATGGATTGTCCAAAGTCACCAATACCCCTCTCAAACCAGTAATCCGGCATGAGCCTTGGTATAAGGACTAAAAAAGCGAATACGGTCCATACAATACCACCTACACTTAAGATTATAAATACCGGTAAGTTATTTCCAATGACACTTAAGGACAAGGTTGCCAACGCACTTACAATTAGAATATCTAGGGACAATCCCTGAACGCGATTAATCAATTGTCGGTCAACAGTAGCATAAGGATCAACACGACTCAAAAGCAATTGGACAACGATACCACCCATCATGGCTAAAGGGAATAAAGGAACGTAGGTCATCAAATACATATCCGTCCATGCGCCCCAAGTTAAGGCTTCTAGTTGAATCAATCCTTGCAACAATACAAAACCAATCACAATAGCTACACCGATATAGCCTACATGCAATGATAAAGGTTCAATGGATTCAGCTCGTGTGCTTAAAAAACCTGCAGGTTCGCGCACCTCTAATTCTGCAATGCCTTTACGTTCTAGAATTGTTCGTTCTTTTTTATCAGACCCATGAGCCAACTTACCTGTTCGCATACCCCAATTGATTAAAGATATACCAATTAGCACACCGGCCAAAACCCCAACTGTGGCCAAGCCAATGGCGAGATCGCCCCCTTCAGGGAAATCCAGTAACTCAAAGGTCTGCCGCATACCGGCCGCAGTACCATGACCACCTACAAATCCGATTTCAATCAGTGCACCTGCTAAAGGATTAATGCCAAAAACAGGTGCTAACAAAAAAATAGCGAGTCCTAAGCCTACAGCATATTGACCAAAAGAAATCACATAGCCAGACATGACTTGAGGTCCTGCCAAGTACCATATTTCTTTCATATTTGGTATTTTTTTGCCTATAAATAAGGAGGCAAAGACCACATTAATCATGAGTCCCGGTAAAGAAGCCCACACAGTCAGCCATTCTGAATCCAAAACAGAGAAACCAAATACCTTACCAAAGACTTCTGGACCAATCAATAGCGCCAATAAACCTGCCACCAAAGAACTGGGTAAAAACAAATTCTGAAACAAAGGTACCATGACCCGTATCCATTTACCGATGACTAGAAAAATTACTAATATTAATAATGCAAATCCTATAGCATTAGCTGTCATAAACGACTCCTCACATAAGTCAACTATAAATCCTTCGTTTTTTAATCGCATACAAAGCAATCAAATAGCTTCTTCTGAATTTTAACATTTAATGTATCTTCTTTCAACCAGGTCACCTTCTAAGAAGATTTTATAAAAACACAATATGTCCTTACAGCAATTCCCATAAATGGAAATAATTACAATATACACCATATAAATACATAATTATACCAAAAAGTGCTTTACACCCACGCATATCAAAGCTATACTAAATAGGCATAGCAAAATCAAAAAA
>NZ_JCBCDA010000047.1:0-2878 GCF_059865615.1 Petrocella sp.
CGCTTTTTCTTCTATTATTACAACACAGGTTTACACAGGACGTTAATAAAAAGAATATAAATTTGACAAAAAAATAAGCCTAAACACTTGCTATTAAAGGCATATATGAAAAATCATTATGAAATTTGCTTTCAAACTCGCTAAGTCATAGGAATCAGCATGATCATTCTTAACTTTTTTAACAGAGATATTTCTGATAGAATTAGATATAAGAGGATTGATCTCTAAGACGTTTACCTCTGATACGTAGATAAGGTATATCTCTTCGAAGATTTACATCAGATATCTTTAATCCAAGCAATTCGCGTAGGCGGATTGCAGAATCATACAAAACTATCATTATAGCTGCATCTCGTATCCCAAGTTTGCTATTGTCTGGTGCTGAGAGAAGTGCTTTAAGACATTCTTCACTTAAGGTGGCTTTTTCCTTTTCAGGTTTCTTTAGAAAAGGAACCCTTGATACCATAAGAGCGTTTTGCTGCCATGTAATGTCTCCATCAGCGACATACCACATGTATGATTTAATTGCTGCAAGAAGTTGGTTATACGATGATTTTTCATAGCCTTCTCGTTGGAGATATTCCATAAAACCAAGAAGAAAATCTCTGGAGCAATCTTCAAAACCAAATATTTTTAGTGATAATCCTTGAGAAGTAACATATCTTCTAAAAATCGTAAGAGCATCCCTGTGTGCGTTTATTGTATGAAGGCTCCGGGAACATTGAACCAGAAGATATTCATCAAGAAATTCATGTGTTTTGGAGAAAAATAGTTTATCAAAGTTTTTAGTCTTCATACTGCACCTCCGGTATAACACGTACAGAAATGGCATCTTTGCGGCCCACAGTTTTAAATACATCTTCGACTTGATGATAATAATAGTACGTTTCTATTGGACCCTTATGTCCAAGGTAATTGCTTAAATATGGCATCATTACTTGAATCGATATATCTTCTTCCATCCAAAGGTTAACTCGTTTGATTACAAATGCATGCCTGAGACAGTGCACGGTAGGCTTTTTGTCACAAGTTTTAGATGATTTAGTATCATTCCAAAATTCATTGAATTTTCGGTCTAGCGATGTTTTTGGGATATGATTCGTAGGATATTTTCATGGAAAGAACCATTTGGATGGTGTATCAAACTGACTGTTCAACCACTGCTGATAATCAAGTAAAAGGCTCTGTATATCGTCTGACAAATATACGATTCTGTCTTTGTTGCCTTTAGACTGATAAATAGTAATACTTCCATCAACAAGATTAACATTTGAGGCTTTAAAGGAACACGCTTCATTGTTACGGAGACCACAGCAATAGATTAATCTAAACAATACTTTATATTCCTGTGCCATTCTTTTAAAAGAAGCTACAGGAGCGATTACTTCATTAAGATCTACTTGCTCGAAAAATTCGCGGATGTCTTCATCCGTCATAAGATATGGAACAACTTTCACCGGTCTGGACAGATTTAGCGGAATATAACTGGATTTCCCTAAAGTATTAAGATAAACGCTAAAGTTTCGTACTGCTTGAAGGCGGTTATTTTGCGTTGTTTTTGATTCTGAATCAGACTTTGAAGCCCACTCTTCAAAAAGGATCTTTGTTATTATTGCCTCTTTAACTTGTTTTTCATCACAGTACTGATCAAAACGATACAACCAGTATGCAGGATTATCATACATGAACCCAGCTTCTCTATGAGCTGATATATACTCATTCAATAGATTTGCAAATACACTTGAATAAACATACTTCTTATGCATTAAATGCATCTCCTTTGTAGGAGATACCTGTATCCACCATAGACAACGAAGACATTCTCATCTGCTTTTCATCTAAGGATAAATACTTATGAACAGTACCATCTGCCAGGTATCCCAGAGAATCAGATATCAGTTCAACTTTGGTATTACCTTTAAGCAGTTGTGTTGCAAATGTCTTTCTTACTGAATGAAAGCAGCAACTTTTATCATCTGAAGTGGCGGTAAAGCGTTTCAATGCACTTCTGCAGACACCACGTTGTATGCGGTTATAAGGTGCTTCATGACGGATAAATATATATGACTCAGAACTTTGAAGTCTACCGTCTCGTATGTATCTGAATAGAATGTTACCCGTTTTTATTGGCATTGGCAGAGTAAGAACTTTACCAGTTTTTTGCTGGACAATCCTGATGCTTCTCTGTTTCCAGTCGATGTTATTAAAGCATAGAGCAGAAATATCAGATGCCCTGAATCCCATAGTCAAACCAATGTATACCATTGCGTAATCGCGTAAAGCTTTAGATGAAAGTGTATCAGGATTTATTGACCAAATAGAATCTACAAACTATTCTACAAAAAATAAAATTTTCAAGGTTCAAAAGAATAAAGGGATGGTTTAAACATATTTTAGACCCCAACATCATTATATTAAGGTGAGGTGAATTATATGGAGAAAAAATTATACCGTTCGAGAACAGACAGAATGCTATTTGGCGTGTGTGGTGGTCTGGCTGAATAATTCAGTGTAGATCCAACATTGGTGAGGTTGGTCATGGTATTGTTCTGGATGACCGGTGGCGGTTTTTTAGCTTATCTTATAGCAGCCATCGTAATGCCGGAAGCATAATAACAGAGTTTTGCACTTTAATATGAGATAGAATCTATAATAGTAGAAACTTATAAGATGGTAGTAATCAAAGATGAAAGTCTGAGATTACTATTTTTTTGTTCTAACTTCATAGCTCTATGACAAACACAATATGTCCTTACAGCAATTCCCATAAATGGAAATAATTACAATATACACCATATAAATACATAATTATACCAAAAAGTGCTTTACACCCACGCATATCAAAGCTATACTAAATAGGCATAGCAAAATCAAAAAA
>NZ_JCBCDA010000061.1:0-16998 GCF_059865615.1 Petrocella sp.
ATGATAAGGGTAGGCTTGAACAAGAGTTGACGTTCTATACAATAGAGAAGAATGGTAAATATCAAGAAGAACGAATGATTCTTAGAGGAGATTATTAGAAATGACGCTGCCTTCTGGCAGCTTCATCTACATAAATAATAATTAAAAAAAGATTAGCGAAAAGTTGCTGAATGGACTCAAAGGGACTCAATAGTAAGAAAACAAAAAACCAGCCAAATCCTTGTATATAAAGGATTTGGCTGGTTTTTTGTGAAGCGCGAAACGAGATTCGAACTCGCGACCCTCGCCTTGGCAAGGCGATGCTCTACCACTGAGCCATTCGCGCAGAGAGCGGGTAGGGGGAATCGAACCCCCGTAACCAGCTTGGAAGGCTGGAGTTTTACCATTAAACTACACCCGCGAGATATTATTTGGAATGCCCAGAGCCGGAATCGAAGTAGGAGGATATTTCAGACTTCTGGTCATAATAAATGATGTAGATGCGGAATGCCCAGAGCCGGAATCGAAGTAGGAGGATGTTTCAGACTTTTGGTCATAATAAATGATGTAGATGCGGAATGCCCAGAGCCGGAATCGAACCAGCGACACGAGGATTTTCAGTCCTCTGCTCTACCGACTGAGCTATCTGGGCAGAAGTACAAGTACTTCATGCATCATCTTCATACGAAGACAATTCGGTCTTACCAATCAATATATAATAAGCGTTAATTAATGCCGGAGACCGGAATCGAACCGGTACGACTTTATAGGTCGCAGGATTTTAAGTCCTGTGCGTCTGCCAGTTCCGCCACTCCGGCGCATAACCAACAACTTATTATGATCGTATAACGATCAAATGGAGGGAGAAGGATTCGAACCTTCGAAGCTATCGCAACAGATTTACAGTCTGCCCCCTTTGGCCACTCGGGAACCCCTCCAAACAAAATATGAACTTGAATTTCCAAGAGGAAGCGCCCTCAAGGTGAACAAGATATATCTTACCACAATTAGAAGTTTTGTCAATAGTTTTGGTGAAGTTTTTAACGGTACTATGAAAGAGAAGGCTTTAGGGTGTCAGCATAATTGGTTAGTTAAAGTGTAAAAACTAAGTTTCTCTATATTACATATAACATATAGGTTACGTTGATACACTCATAACTATATATTATATGTAAAAGTCCATCAATATAGTTTTGATATTTTAACCAAGGTTAATAGTTTAGTAAACGTTTAAAATCTAATTGCTAAGCATGGTTAAAAAAGATATAATTAACCATGTCAGAGAAAACGAGTGAGTTTGGAGTCGACAAAAAGCGAGGTAAAAGTATGGGGAAAATAACCATGAAGGACGTTGCAAAACATGCAGGTGTATCGGTTGCAACCGTATCCAATGTTATCAATAACATATCCAATAAAACAACGGAAGCGACGAAGCAAAAAGTCCTTTCATCCGTCAAGGAACTTAATTATAAAATGGACATGACCGCTCGAAGTTTGTCTATTGGAAAATCAAATTTAATCGGTATTTTCATACCGGAAGTATATGAAAACAGTGCGCCAAGTTCTCTTCTAAAAACCAATCCTTTTTACAGTGAGATTATTAGTGGTATTGAATATGAAGCTAGGATGCTCGGTTATGACATTCTTATATCTTGCATTCACTCTATTGATCATGCCCTTGAATTGGTGAACAAGCGGATGCTAGATGGCTTGGCCATCCTTGGCACTTATGATACAAGGTTTTGGGAAGACCTTAAGCTGGTATCGGTGCCAATCGTCTTAATAGATAATTACAACTATGAAGCGGTGGGTGTTAATAATGTAGGTATTGATGATGTGTTAGGTGCTTACCTTGCAACTAAGCATTTAACGACCCTTGGACATAAGCATATTGCTTTTGCGACCAGTGAGGTCGGCGTTTCAGAGGTGAATGAGAAACGTTTTATAGGGTTCAAACGTGCTATAAAAGAAGCCAAGTTAGATCAAACGGCATGCCCAGTGATTGTTGAGGCGGTTTCCTTCAAAGGAGGCATATCCATAGGCCATAGACTTTTAAAGGACCACATGGAGGTCACAGCGGTGTTTGCAATTGCAGATATTATGGCACTTGGTATTATTAAGATCATGCATCAGTTTGGAAGGAAGATTCCGGAAGATCTATCCATAATAGGATTTGATGACTTGAGCATTTGTGACTACACGTTTCCGGCTTTAACTACAATAAGACAGGATATCTATAAAAAAGGTGTGGAGGTTGCAAGACTTCTCATAAAAAAAATTGATGGCGAGCTGGAGTTAAAGTCACAGGAGCTACCTATTGAACTCATTGTCAGAGAGACGACAAAGGCCATCTTTAGATAAGAGCTTGTGGCTAGCGCGAAAAATAAACTATATAATATTGGTACTTTATCATTGTTACAATATGTTTTCATTCGTAGGTGAACTATGGTTTGGAAGAATCATTCATGCTATAATAGCATCTGTACAAGCAATGGATAGATTGAAAACGGCGCGTCTCAATGAAGATGAGGTAAATAGATGAAGAATATAAAGAATAAAATGATAATTGTAATGATGGCGGTGCTATTAATGTCAACCACCATTGTCCATGGTGCCACCAATGAGGAAAGTTATGCTGGCAATCAATTAAGAACGTTAGGTATACTTCGAGGTTATGATGACGGATCCCTTAAGCTTGATAATCCGATTGTCAGAGCTGAAGTAGCAGCCTTAGCTGTAAGAATACTAGGATACGAAGGTGTTGAAGTAGCAGGAGAAAGTAAGAGTTTTGCGGATGTTCCAACCAGTCACTGGGCCCAGGGGGTGATTGGCAATGCAAATAAATTAAAGCTTGTACAGGGTTATCCGGGAGATGTTTTTAGACCGGCTGGTAACATCACTTATGGGGAAATCGTTACTATTATGGTGAATGTTCTAGGTAGGCAAGAGGATCTAACAGGCAAATGGCCAGAGAACTATATACAAAGAGCCAAATCCATTGGAGTTATACCAGCTAATTCGAGTGTAGATTCAAGTAAAGTTGTCACAAGAGGTGAAGTCGCCTTGATTATATGGGATACTTTATTGGTTAAACAATAATAATGTGCTTAAGGCGTCAAAACTATATAGTTGAACTTTCACATACCATATATAGTTGCGAATGTATCAACGTAACCTATATATGGTATGTGAATTTAGTAAAACTTAGTTTTGATCCTTTAAGCATACTATAAAAATCAGGAAACAATATAGGAAACGATGAGGAATGAAGCATGGAGATTGGAAAAGTATCTGAATCGGTTTTAAAAAGAACCATTTTAAAGCCATTATCTGTAAAAAGAGAAGAAGTTATTCATGGCCCCGGCATTGGTGAGGATTGTTGCGTTCTAAAATTCCCCAGTGAGGATCTTATTGTTATGTCAACAGATCCGATTACAGGAACCACCAAAGAAATCGGTAAGCTGGCGGTTCATGTTACAGCTAATGATATAGCTTCAAGTGGGGCAACGCTGGTTGGTATCTTACTTACAATATTATTACCTACAGGCTTTTTAGAAGAAGATCTTAAGATTATCATGCAGGATGTGAACTCGGTTTGTACATCTTTGAATGTGCAAGTGCTTGGTGGACATACAGAGGTGACAGGCGCGGTCAACCAAGTGATTGTATCGGTGACGGGCATTGGTAGAGCAACAGATGCAAGTTTAGCCATGTCATGCAATTTGCACCCTGGTGATGATTTGGTCATGACCAAATGGGCTGGTATTGAAGGTACTGGTATCATTGCTCTGGAAAAAGAAGCTGAGTTAAAAGGTCATGTTAAACAAAGCTTAATTGAAGAAGCTAAGAAGTTCACAGATCTCATTTCAGTTGTTGAGGATAGCGCGGCCGCCATGAAGCATGGTGTAAAAGCCATGCATGATATAACAGAAGGTGGAGTATATGGAGCACTGTGGGAAATGGCATCAAGTGCTAAAGTTGGTTTTGAAGTTCAACTCGATCATATACCTATAAAAAGAGAAACAATCGAAATATGTGAGTTTTATAGCCTTAACCCTTATCAACTCATTTCGAGTGGCGCACTGCTTATTGGAACAGAAGATGGACCTGGACTTGTTAAGGCATTACTAGAAGAGGGTATTCATAGCGCACATATTGGGAAAGTAACCTCCGGTAAGGAACGTCTCATCATCAGCGATCATATACGGCAAACCCTTAAGCCACCTAAATCAGACGAACTATATAAAGTAATCAGATAACTCAACATTCCCACAGGTAGGATTTCTTAGCGATTTTTATTGCTTGCTAGCAAGAAGATAAAAAAATTTGGGAAAGCGGAATTAGATAATAAACGATTGAGTTTAATACCAAACAAGATTATGGAGGTAACATATGAGAGCAGACATACTTCAGATTATTCAAAACAACAGCAAAATCGAAGTTAAAGACTTGGCAATGATGCTAAATGACAATGAAGATAATATAGCCGATGAAATATCGAAAATGGAAAAAGAAAAAATTATATGTGGTTATCATACACTCATTAACTGGGATCGCACCAACAATGAAAAAGTAACGGCATTAATTGAAGTCAGAGTCACCCCACAAAGAGGTGAAGGCTTCGACCGTATTGCAGAACGTATCTACAGATTCAAAGAAGTAACAGCGGTCTATCTTATGTCCGGTGGGTTTGATCTTACAGTCATCATTGAAGGCTCAACCATGAAGGAAGTGGCTTTATTTGTTGGACAAACATTAGCACCCTTAGAATCCGTCCTAAGTACCAGTACCCATTTTGTTCTGAAAAAGTACAAAGATTATGGGATTATTCTAGACGATGAGAAAAAAGACGAGAGAATGGTGGTGACCCCATGATGGAAAATAAATTATCACAAAGAGCATCCGTAATTCCGCCATCAGGCATTCGCAAGTTTTTTGATGTTGTAACAGAAATGAAAGATGCCATATCTCTAGGTGTTGGTGAACCTGATTTTGATACACCTTGGCGAATTAGAGAAGAAGGTATCTATTCCCTTGAAAAAGGTAAAACATTTTATACTTCAAATTCCGGTCTCTTAGAGCTTAGGGAAGCCATATGTGATTATCAGAGGCGAAGGTTCAACTTAGACTATGATTATAAAACAGAATGTCTTGTAACAGTAGGAGGCAGTGAAGGCATTGATTTAGCCCTTCGTGTCCTCATTAATCCCGGAGATGACGTTATTATTGCAGAGCCTTGCTTTGTATCCTATCAGCCCTGTGCTTATCTAGCGGGGGCTAATATTATCTCTATTCCACTAAAAGCTGAAAATGAGTTCCGTATTACAGCTGAAGAGATTGAAGCAGCTATTACACCAAAAAGTAAAGTGTTAATGATATCTTTCCCTACCAATCCTACAGGAGCGGTCATGAAAGAAGAACATCTAAAAGCCATATCAGAAGTTATTATTAAACACGATCTGATTGTTATTTCCGATGAGATTTATGCAGAGTTATCTTATGGCTTTGAGCATGTGTCTATAGCATCTTTACCAGGCATGAGAGAGCGTACAATCATCATCAATGGCTTTTCAAAAGCTTATGCCATGACAGGATGGAGAATGGGTTATGTGCTTGGACCGGAAGAGGCTGTAGGATTAATGACTAAGATTCATCAGTATGCAATTATGAGTGCACCAACCACCAGTCAATATGCTGCACTTGAAGCTGCGAAAAACTGTGATGATGATGTGGAAATGATGCGACGAGCATATAATCAAAGAAGAAGATTAATGGTTGAAGGCTTTAGAAAAATGGGACTAGATTGTTTTGAACCGGAAGGTGCATTCTATGTATTCCCATCCATTCAAAAAACCGGTCTAACATCTGAAGAATTTGCGACCCAGTTATTATTTGATCAGAAAGTAGCGGTTGTACCGGGAACGGCTTTTGGAGAATGTGGTGAAGGTTTTATAAGATGTTCTTATGCATATTCTGTGGAAGAGTTGAAGATCGCTCTTGAGAGAATTGGATTGTTTGTTGAGAAGATGATAAAAAAATAAAGATATCACAAAAAATAAAAACACAATAAAAGAGGCTGTCTCAGGATATATCATAATCTGAGTCAGCCTTGCTTTGTCTCTATGATACAGATTCTAATGTGCTACTTTACAATCCGAACAGGTTCCGTATAGGAAGATTTTTTCAGACTCAATTGTAAAATCAGTTTCTGCTTGAAGTTGGTCAATGAGTTGATCAACGACACGGGTGTGTAAATCATAAACTTGACCACAATGATTACAAATCATGTGAGGGTGATTATGGATAATGGCGTCATAGCGAAAACGATCTTCACCAACATTAAGCTCCTGGATAAGATTGGCTTTTTTTAAGGTGTCTAGTGTCTTATAAATGGTTGCAAGACTCATCGTTGGATGGGTTTCTTGTAAAGCATTATAAATAGATTCAGCACTAGGATGTTCTACAGTATTACATAGAACATTAAATATAGCTAATCTTTGTGGTGTGACTTTTAGATTTTTAGCTTTAAGCATAGCGGTTAGTTGATCCATATATTCACTCCTGTAATAGTTATTATTTCATAGTAGTAATTTAATTCTATTATAGAATAGATGTCTTGTCAAGTTCAACCTTTTTTAGAGGTTGCGGTATAGAGCATAAACTGTATTCTAGCGATATTTATTGATAGCCAATAACCCAATGTGATACAATAAGTAAAAGAGACAAAAGGAGGGAACAATGTGTCAGTCAATGTAGAGTTAATTAATCCGTTTATTAGTGCAGCTCAAAGTGTTTTAAGGGACTTATCACAAATACATACAAAAATGGGTAAGCCCTATATAAAGAACCCGGAGTATGAAGGGAAGGTCTTAACGGTTATAGTAGGTATAACCGGAGAACTAAGAGGACAAGTTATTATTTCTCTTGAAGAGGATATAGCTTGTAATATTGCATCGCATATGATGATGGGTATGCCGGTTTTAGAATTAAACGATATGTCAAAAAGTGCCATTGGTGAGCTTGCTAATATGGTACTAGGCAATGCTGCTACTATTTTTTCAACTAGGGGTATTATTGTGGATATAACGCCACCAAACTTATGTCTGGGCAACAATATGTCTTTTACTGTTAGTGACTCTAAGACAATCTGTGTTCCACTTGAGTTAGAAGATGGATCTACATTACTTGAACTGAACATTGCAATTAAACCAAAATGATGAATATTATTTTACTTGAACCTGAAATCCCCCATAATACAGGTAGTATTGGAAGAACTTGTGTAGCGACAGGTGCTTCCTTACACCTAATAAGACCACTTGGCTTTTCTTTAGACGAAAAGTCTGTTAAACGTGCCGGTTTAGACTATTGGCATAAATTAGATTTGCACATGTATGATTCATTTGAAGAATTTTTACTAAAGTATCCGGGCGTCAAAATATATATGGGTACGACCAAAGCCAAGAAAACGTATGCAGATGTTCAATATGAAAAAGGATCCTTTATTATGTTTGGTAAAGAAAGTGCCGGTATACCGGAAGAAATCCTACTTAAGTATCAAGAAAGCTGTATACGTATACCGATGGCGAATGATATAAGGTCATTGAATTTATCTAATGCAGTTTCCATAGTACTTTATGAAGCTTATCGTCAACATGATTTTGGAGAAATGCAAATAGAAGGCGAGTTGCATCATCATAAATGGTTATAAAGCTAAGAGGGTGACTATTTGGAAGAAGATAATAGAATTAGAAAACGGATCGACTATAAGAATCATATCTTATGTTATAAGCACATTTTATCAAATAGCGAAGAGACACCTGATCCTGCACCGATTAGAATAATCGTTGAAGACATCTCTTATAGCGGAATAGGCATTCGTTGTACCAGAGATCTTGGTACAGGCGATTTACTTGTTTTCAATCTCGAAAATGTCGGGGAGAAAAAAGAGGTCATGTTAGAGGTGATTTGGTGTCGTTACTCCGGCGGTGAGTACGAAGCCGGATTAAAGTTTACGAATCTGACAAAAGAAACCATATTGTTTCTTGATGGTCTCATCAAAAATAACCTTAAGCAAAAGAACAGGTTAATCAATAAAGAAACTTGAAAGAAATACAAGAGGCGTATTGCACTTTATAAATGCAATGCGCCTTTATCTATGGTGGGAAAGAGGTAAAGTGAAAACGAAAGTTGTGCCTTTACCTTCTTGACTATAGACGTCTATTTTCTCGTTATGAGCTTTGATAATTTCTCTTACGATGGATAGGCCTAGACCGATACCTTTCTTATCTTTACCCCTTGAGCGGTCTGCTTTATGAAATCGATCCCAGATGTACTTAATGTCTTCTTCGGATATTCCGGGACCTGAATCTTTGATACGTACTTCAACTTTACCAATTAATACCGTAGTTTCTACAATGATGGTGTCTTCCGGAGAACAGAATTTTATGGCGTTATCGATGAGATTAGTCAAAACACGTTGTATCTGATTCATATCCGCAAATACAAACAGTTCCTGTTGGTCGATGAGCAAAGTGAAATCGATATGCTTATCTAGGATTTTCTGCTCAAATTGAAAGAGGATTTTTCGAATATCTTGATGAAGATCATAATGGGTTTTATTTAATTGTACGGTATTATTTTCCATTTTTGTTAGGAGGAGTATGTCGTTGGTGAGCTTGGTCAAACGCTCTGTTTCATCAAGAACGATATTTAGGTACTTGCCTTGTCGTTCATAAGGAATGGTGTTATCTAATATGGCTTGTACGAAACCTTTAATAGATGTTAGAGGTGACCTGAAATCATGAGAGATATTAGCAATAAAATCTTTACGCATATCTTCAAGTTTTTCGAGTTCAGAGGCCATATGGTTTATATTATTGGCCAGTTGTCCAATCTCGTTATCGGTACTTACAACAACATGGCTTGAAAAATCACCATTGGCAATGGCTTGAACCCGATCGTTTAACTCAGAGATGGTATTGGAAATACTTTTTGAGTAGACATATGTAGATATAAAAGTGGCAGACAAAAGTACAAGTAATGAAATAAGGGTCATTTGATAGATATTATTAATGTTTTCCCGCAATGTAGGATAAGGAGAGTTAATAATAACCGCTCCTATAATCCGATCACCTGAGAAAATAGGATAAGCGGTTGTCAGTACCAGCTGGTTATAGAGGTCACCAAAAGTACCGGTTTCTGACATTTGTTGACCTTCAAAAACAGAATGGATAATGGGATGATTGAGCTTATGACCGACCAAGGATTTGCCGGTGGTTTGAGTGTCTTTAAAAACCCTATGATTTTCATCTAGAATCATAATTCTAGAATCAATATATCGGCCGGTAGCGGTTAACTGATAGTTGAAATTAAGATCCGTCAAGGTTCTTGCCTTATAGGTTTCTATGAACTGATCACTTAAAATTCGACTTTCCTCTAACATCATTTTATAATGGTTCTCTATAAAATAGTTTGAAATAATTTGAGTAAGTACACCAAACAATAGAAGGAAAATGACTAAAGTGGTCATAGCATAGATCGCAAAAAAACGGCCTGTAAATGTCTTGAACATATCTAGTTCACCTCAAATTTATACCCAATGCCCCAAACGGTTTTGATACCCCAAGCATCTGATTCATTGATTTTTTCACGAATTCTTTTTATATGAACATCAACAGTGCGAGTGTCACCGATATATTCATAACCCCATATACGATCAAGCAGCTGCTCTCTTGTGAAGACTTGGTTCGGGTTGGAAGCAAGAAAATATATGAGTTCTAGTTCCTTCGGTGGCATTTCAATTTTTGCATCGTTATAGACAACGGTATAATTGGAGAGGTTGATGGTTAAGCTAGGCATCGAAATCTGTTTGGTAGTATTTCCTTTAGGCGTGAATCGTCTAAGGACAGCCTTGACTCTTGCGGTGAGCTCTTTAGTATCAAAAGGTTTGATCATGTAGTCATCCGCACCCAATTCAAGGCCCAGAATCTTATCAAAAGTCTCACCTTTGGCGGTAAGCATAATAATCGGTGTATTACTCATTTGACGTATATCCTTACACACGTCAAAGCCATCCCTTCCTGGTAACATAAGGTCTAAAATAACCAAATTCGGTGAGAAAGATTTAAAAACATGGATTGCGTCATTGCCATTGTGAACAGATTTTGTTGAATAACCTTCTTTTTCCAGATAGAGGGCTATGAGTTCGGTTATATTTTCGTCGTCATCAACAATGAGTATTTTTGATTTTGCTTCCATGAGGACACCTCAATTCTTGTATGGTGGTTGGGATGGTTTATAGGAGCTAATATTATTATAAGCATTTTACTTGAATTCTACAATAGTTACACCAGATTCTCCTTCACCATAGGCACCAATTCGGAATGAATCTACATATTTCACTTTTCTCAGGTGCTTATGAATGGCGGACCTAAGAGCACCGGTACCTTTGCCATGAATGATGGTGACCATTGGCAATTTTGACAGATAGGCATCATCTAAGTATTTATCCAGAACTTGGAGTGCGTCGATGGTCATTTCCCCTCGCAGATCAATCTCTGTTGAGATGCTATAAGCTTTGGTGGTTACACCTTTTGAAGAAGCTTTTTTGCGTGCTTCTTTCGGATGGTGACTTTCTTCTTGTAGAACCGTCACATCTTTAAGGGAAACATTGGACTTCATAATACCCATTTGAACTTGAATATCACCTTTACTATTTGGTAAAGATAAAACGGTACCATTTCCATTAAAAGGAGCAACAAAAACCGTATCACCAATGGCAATGTCTTTTGCTTTGGTACCTTTTGCCTTAGCTGTTGGTAAACCCATTTCATTTTCCATCTTTGTCATAGACTGACGTAAAGTACTGCGACTTTCTTCTAGAGTCTTGGTGTCAATCTGAGCACTATCGGCGATTCGGTTAATCTGGCGAATGAGTCGATCCGCTTCTTCTTTAGCGACTTCTGTAATTCTATAGGCTTCTTTTTTAGCTTCCATAAGCATTTCTTGTTTTTTTTGCTCAAAAGCTTCTTTTTGAAAATCAAACCGGCGCTTAAGGATTTCAGTTTCTTTTCTATATTTTTCAGCCTTTTCCTTCTCAGCAATGGCTAATTTTTTATTGATTTCAAGATCTGTAATCAAGTCTTCAAAACGGACTTCTTTTTGTTGAAGAAGCGCTTTGGCTTCCTCGATAATATCATCACCCAGACCTAATCTTTTGGAGATGGCAAAGGCATTACTTTTTCCTGGAATACCTATAAGTAAGCGGTAGGTAGGGCGTAAGGTGGTCACATCAAATTCGCAGGAAGCATTTTCTACCCCCTCGGTTGAAAGGGCATAGACTTTAAGCTCGCTGTAATGCGTGGTGGCCACAGTGAGAACTCTTCGGGCAAATAGATTTTCCAAAGTAGCCATGGCAAGTGCGGCACCTTCTGTTGGATCCGTTCCGGCTCCAAGCTCATCAAAAAGTACCAGTGAATCGATGGTGGCCTTCTTAAGTATATCCACGATATTAACCATATGTGAAGAGAAGGTACTTAGGGATTGTTCAATACTTTGTTCGTCGCCGATGTCTGCATAGATCTCATCAAAAACCGTTAAGCTGGAACCGTCAAAAGCAGGTATATGCAAACCGGCTTGCCCCATAAGGGAAAAGAGGCCTAAAGTCTTAAGAGTAACGGTCTTGCCACCGGTATTGGGTCCTGTAATAACTAAGGTATTAAATGATTTTCCAAGGTAAATATCAATAGGTACCACTTCTTGATCACTTAGTAGAGGATGCCTTGCTTTTTTTAGATTGATCTCTTTGTTGTCATTAAACATAGGCAAGGTGGCATTTTGCTTTAAAGCCAGTTCAGCCTTGGCAAAGATAAAATCCAGCTCAGCCATAACATCTAAGTTGATTTTTAGAGCCTCCATATGCAACGCTGCCAAAGCACTAAGTTCTGCAAGAATACGGCTGATTTCTTCTTGTTCTTCATGTGCCAGTTCAGTTAGTCCGTTATTCAGTTCAACAACAGACATAGGCTCGATAAACAGTGTTGAACCGGTAGAAGATTGGTCATGAATCATACCTTTGAATTGACTACGGTATTCGGCTTTAACTGGTACACAGAAGCGGTCATTACGGATGGTAATAATTGGATCTTGCAACATAGTTTTTTGGTTATTATTATTAATAATGCTGTTGAGGTTAGATCGGATTTTAGCATGGGTATTTTGTATGCGACGCCGTATCTGATGAAGCTGTGAACTGGCTTCATCAGCTATGATATCATCAGATATGATGCAACGATCAATTTCTTTAAGTAATGGCGTTAGTGGTTCAATGTCCAAGAAAAGAGGGGCAATGGAAAGTGTACAAATCATCTCTTCGCCTTCTCTAAAATAACTTTTTAGACGGGAAGCAACGCGTAGTACATCTCCAATATGGAGCAATTCAAGTATAGAGAGGTTACCACTAATGGCCAGTCTTTTTAAGGAAGGACCGATAAGATGTGTACCACGAATAGGTAGTGAACCATATTTGAGCACGGTGGAGAGTGCCTCTGAAGTCTCGTTTTGCTTTCTGTTGATTGTTTCAAGATCGGAATATGGTTTTAATGCTTCAACCATTTTTTTGCCCGGTTCTGATTGAGCCAATTGTTTGAGTTGTAATATGATTTTATCGTATTCAAGTATCTTTAGGGCTTTTTGATTCATGAGTAACTCCTTTATTATGGTTATAGATCTAGATCTAGATAATAGAGGTCGTAGGCTACTTTTTCATAGACAGGCATAATATTATCACGATCATTATATTTATGAAAGCCAAGGGAAGACCAAAACTGGCGTGCAGAAGTATTATCAAGATGGCATGTCAGATAGATTCGGCTATAATTGCGGGGCTGTATGTAGTTTTTAAAAAAATCACAAAAGAACTGCCGACCATAGCCTTGTCCAATATAATCTGGTAATATCAGAAAGCTTTGAAGCCAACAAGTTCCTGAAAGGTTTGTTTTCATGAGCTTTAAGTACCCTAAGGATTTTTGACTGACGGTATCAATGTATATAAAGTGCTCACCTGCATCTTTCTCAAGAGATGTGGATGATTGTATGGCTTTGTTATATTGATCATACCGAGTTAAGGCAATATTAATTCTAAACAAATCAAGGGCACTTGCTTGGATTATTTCCAACTTTTTTTTTTGCGGATTTGTCATAAGGAACCACCTTTAATATATATAAATATATTCTCTTATCATTTTACATGATTATGACATAATTATAAAGCATCCTAACATATCTTTTTTATGACACCTTGTTACGAAGCCGAGATATTTGTACTTAAAGGAGTGTAAAAGGTCTTGAGAATCAGGAAATTAAGGGGTTTATGAGAAACGCTAATTTGTTAACGTTCTATTCATAATCTGTTCAAAAACAGGTTGTATAATAGGAAATAGGAATTAATGAGCTTGATTATTGGAGTGTGAATCATGAATGAAACTAAGACGAATAATGGTTGTCCTTCATTTTATAAAGAGGAAATTAAATATCCCAAAAAACTTTCCAGACTTTCAAAGCTAGTTCGCAAAATAAGTACAATAGTATTTAGATCAAAAAGATGATAAGTAGCAGAGATGCTACTTTTTGTTTTTATTTGACATATCGGCCAGTTAATGTTTCAATTAAGCTAGATAGTGGTTAAGTTAATGAAGTTTAGTTTTGAAGCTTAACCTAGATAGAATGAGGTGGCGAGAAAATGAAACTTGGTTGTAACTATTCCGAAGAATTGATGTTGTTAATTGAAGAAGATGCTGTGGAAGTAGATTGTATTAAGATGGGTTATTTCCAGCCTTTTATAGGATTACATGAGGAGATTGTGAAGAAGAAACCAATCCTAATACATGGTTTTGGTAAGCATGAACACATCGGTATGGTCGATCCAAAGTGTAATAATGATTGGTACCATATGAATGAAATACTGACCCAATATGATGCCCCACATTTAGCGGTACATTTTTCTATTTATGATCAAGATTTGCACGTTGTTAGGGATATAAGGCAACGGTTGGATCAAGGCGTTGAGATATTCAAAGAATTTCTAGAAGTACCTTTAATTATTGAAAATATGGATTATAATCCGTTTTATACGCCACACTATGTAAAACCTGAAGCGGTAGATCCGGATTTCATAGCCGAAATGTGTGAAAAACATGATGTTGGTCTTTTGCTTGATACAGCCCATGCAAGCGTCTCAGCCTATCACTTAAGAATGGATGTTCATGATTATTTAAGAAGGCTTCCTTTAAAACGGGTTAAGGAGATACATTTTGTCGGAACTCAGATGACAGAAGAAAAAGGGCTAATCGATATGCATACACCTTTAACACCAAGAGACTACGATTTATTGGATTGGCTTAGGTACAAATGTAAACCAGAGATTGTAACTTTGGAATATGGATGGCCAGGTACAGACTTCTCATGGCGTACCAGTAAGAAAGAGATAAAAAAACAACTAATTGAGATAAGGAAAAGATTTTAGTCAACTTAGAAGATCCTATTTTAGGGTCTTTATTTTATAGATGAGCATAATGGTGCTCGATTCTTTTCTTTTCTTTTCTTTAACTTCACTTGAAAATAGGCTATAATGTGATAATGGCAACAAGTAATACTGTTATGTAGATAGCAAGACAGTCTTACATATTGAAAGGAGAAACATATGCGTTATTTGGCAGATGTAAATGAAGGCGATCAAATCGTCGATATATATTTATGTGCAGAAAAACAGGTACTAAAAACAAGAGCAGGGAAAAGCTATTACTCCGTCAGATTACAAGACAAAACAGGTGTGGGCGACGGTAAAATATGGGATCTTAACGATGGAATTAATAGCTTTGGAACAGGGGATTATATAAAAGTTGATGCAACGGTCGTAAGCTTTCAAGGCAGTATCCAGTATAATATTAAACGTGTTCGTGTAGCACAAGAGGGAGAATATGACCCTAAAGATTATATACCGGCAACAGAGTACGATGTTGAAGAGATGTATAAGGAGCTTATAGGATACATTGAAGATATGGATGATCCATGGCTTAAGCAGTTGGCCACCAATTTCTTTGTCGAAGATAAGGCTTTTGCCAAAAGTTTTAAGGCCCATTCAGCTGCAAAAACCGTGCACCACGCTTATATGGGTGGATTATTAGAACATACTTTGTATATGCTAAGGCTATGTGATTTTATGACCAAGCAATATCCGGTATTAAACAAAAGCATCTTATTTTCAGGATGTATGTTTCACGATATTGGTAAGCTAAAAGAATTATCGGAGTTCCCGATTATAGAGTATACAGATGAAGGCCAGCTCATTGGGCATATTATCATAGGCATAGAGTGGCTAAGTAAAAAAATAGATGAGATTCCTAAGTTTCCACCAACCCTTGCCAATCTACTTAAGCATATGATTATCGCCCATCATGGGGAGTTAGAATACGGATCACCCAAGAAACCGGAACTCATTGAAGCCATAGCCCTTCATTATATTGATAATATGGATGCTAAGATGAAAACATTTACAACCTTGATGAAAGCCTCTAATGAGCAAGATGATTGGTTAGGTTACCAGAGAATGTTTGAGCGCAACTTAAGAAGAACCAGATATTAGATTTTGTTGAGCAGATAAATAGATGAATAGAGGTATGAAATGTCGAAAGTAAAGGCACCAGTGGTAAAAAATGAAGTATTTGAGATGGTGGTTGATGATATTGGTGTTAACGGTGAAGGGATCGGCAAAGTGGAAGGTTATACTTTGTTTGTCGATGGCGGTTTGCCGGGTGAGACGGTTCTTGCTAAAGTTATTAAAGTTGGTAAGAATTTTGGTGTTGGGAAGCTTGAGTCCATTAAGGTACCCTCCTCGGATAGAGTTATACCTATATGCAAAGTGGCCAGTCAGTGTGGCGGCTGTCAACTCCAGCATTTATCTTATGAGGGCCAGTTGAAGTTTAAGCAAAACAAAGTAGATCAATTGATTAAAAGAATTGGGAAATTAAGCGATATACAAGTGGAACCGGTCATAGGTATGGATAAGCCTTATTATTACCGAAACAAAGTTCAATATCCGGTCAGGTATGAAGGTGGTCGTGTAAAAATTGGCTTTTATGCCAAACGTAGCCACAGAATAGTGGAAACGGATATTTGTTATATTCAAGACCAACGTAATGAAGAAGTAAAAGCCCTCATCTTAGAGTGGATGACACAAAATAGTATATCCGCCTATAATGAAGAAACACATAAAGGCTTTTTAAGACATATTGTAACAAGACATGCCCACTCCACAAAGCTTATGCATGTGACATTGGTCATCAACGGTCGACGATTAAAGGCGTCAGAAGGTCTAATAGCAAGATTAACCAAGTTGGATTATATATCCGGAATCAGTGTGAATATAAACAAGGAAATCACCAATGTCATCATGGGGGGACAATTGCTTCATGTGCATGGGGACACCCATATTGAAGACACCATAGATGATGTCAAGTTTCACATATCACCATTATCCTTCTTCCAAGTCAATCCGGTTCAGACAGAAAAACTATATTCAAAAGTCATTGAGTTTGCAGAACTAACCGGTGAAGAAACCGTCATGGATATTTTTTGTGGTATTGGTAGCATATCTCTTTTACTGGCAAAAAAAGCAAAAAAAGTTATTGGTGTAGAAGTGGTTGAAGCGGCTGTAGAAGACGCACTTCATAATGCGGATATCAATGGTATAACGAACGCCGAGTTCTATACGGGCAAAGCAGAAGAAGTTATACCAAGGCTTCATGATGAATTAAAGATGCGTGCAGATGTCATCGTTGTGGACCCACCAAGAAAAGGCTGTGAAGAAGTACTACTAGATGCGATGGTCAAGATTAATCCCAAGCGTATTATCTATGTCTCTTGTGACCCATCAACACTGGCAAGAGACCTTAAGTATCTTACGGAAAAGGGTTATAAAGTAGATCAAGTTCAGCCCCTTGATATGTTTTCTCAAGGCGTGCA